>JABGQU010000189.1 GCA_018648605.1 Anaerolineae bacterium
GAAGTGATTGAATCGTGAGTGTCTGCATCAATCACCTGAGCAGTTGATAGCAACTCCCCAGTGATAGTACTGAAAATATATACCTGCTTGTATGATGAAATAGCTATTTCATCTTCAAAAGGGTGCCAAGAAACAGATGTAAAACCTGTTTCAGGCTGGATAATCGTCAATGGAATAGCCTTTCTCACATCCCAAATTACTACTGGGTAATCCTTTCCAAAAAAAGTGGCTATTTTTTCTCCGTCAGAACTCCATTCAACCTCGTTCGGGAAATACGTGAAAGGCGTTTCTGGATATATTTCATGGTAAGAAATGCTGGATATTATTTTATCCTTTTCATTGTCAACAATTTCTATCTTAGCCATCGGTTCCATATTACTTACACCATAAGAGTCAGTGTATACAGGAAGTAATTTCCCATCAGGACTCCACTGATATGTGAAGTCAGCATACAAATCTGTATGCAACTCATGTAATAAAGTTTCTCTGAGCGGATCAATAATTTGAACCAATTTTCCCCTTTCAGGAGGAACGACTGCTAGTTGATTTTCTGTCCCCCATTCAACTGAGCCCCAATCGTGAGCTGCGCGAAAAAAAGCAAAATCTCCCCCATCTGCTAATCTTATGTGAATATAAGAATCTTCTCCAGCCCCTGCTAGCCACTTCTCATCTGGGCTCCAGCTAACTAAAAATCGATCAGACCAATAGCTTAACTCACCTCGAGCATAGACGGTAACCAAACTCTTTTTCTCATATTCCACAACATCCACCCCCCCCGAATGAGCTACAGCTACAAAATTCCCGCCTGGGCTCCATACGACACTGTCGATTTCATCATTGTCTATATTCATAGAATACACTATTTTTGCCCCCCCACTGTCCAACAAATTATTCGCGACCAGATACCCCGTAGTACCACCTGCCATTGCCGCTGCTCCCCCCACAACAGTTGCGATTACCACTTTACTTGCAGCAGAACCTGATTGCCAGATGCCATTAGCAATCACCCCTCCTGCAACAAAACCACCCACAAATCCGGCAACTGCAAATCCTAAAATAATTATTCCAGTAACCATTGTTCCTCCTACACCAGTTCTTGACAAAAATTATTGTTTGCACACCAACAGACGCAGCGCCTTTCCCGAAACTTACTTATCCTTCCCTTGCTCGGGACGCCGGCGAGAGCGGAATACTGCAACAGGATTTGTCCTGCTACCCAACTATGTTTTATACAGCCGTCTGTATAAGCCTCCATATTGGATGTATACACAACTGTTTGGCTGTATAATCCCCTTGAGACGTTAAATACAGCAATATTATACAATTCAGCACTCTAGCATACAAGGTGATAACGCCCCGAAAGGAATCCCTCATGCCCAAAATCCCCGCACGTAGTGAAGTTGACCCCAAGTACACCTGGAACGCCGAAAGCGTATTCGCATCCCCTGAAGCCTGGCAGGCTGAAGCCGAAAGTATTGTTGCTGATATTTCCTCCGTGAAGGCTTTTCAAGGCAAACTCGGCGAAAGCGCCGCATCTCTCGCGGATGCGCTCGAAGCGCTTGAAAATTTACAGGTGCGCGCCGAACGCCTCGCCATGTACGCCGGTTTCACCTACAGCGTCGATACCGCCGATCAAAACGCTGCTGCAATGGCCGATAAAGCGGGCGGCGTTTACGGGCAGGTGGTTGCGGCAACATCTTTTCTCCAGCCAGAGATGCTGGAGATCGGCGAGCAAACCCTTCATCAATGGGTGCGCGAGGAAGCCCGTTTAACGGGTTATGAACATTTCGTCAGCAATCTGTTCAGGAAACAGGCGCATCTTCGCTCATCCGAAGTCGAAGAGATCTTGGGCATGTTGGCGGATCCATTTGGCGGAGCATCGGCGACGCGGAGCATGCTTACCAATGCAGATTTTAAGTTCCCAGCCGTGCAGATAGCAGACGGGGATGCTCTTGACCTGACACAGGGTACCTTGCAAAAGATATTAAATGGTCCCGATCGGGATGCGCGCAAATCCGCGTGGAATCAGTATCATGACCTGTATTTGGCACATAAAAACACGCTCGCTTCAAGCTTGGCAACATCTATTAAGCAGAATGTTTTTCAAATGCGAGCTCGCAAACATCGATCTACATTGGCGGCATCGCTTTTTGAAGATAATATCAACGTAGATGTCTTCCACAATCTGATCAGTGTATTCAAAAAGAATCTGCCCGTTTGGCAGCGATATTTTGAGATTCGCCGCAAGGTTTTGGGTGTGGATGAGTTGCATCCTTACGATCTGTGGGCACCGCTTACGAGTAGCAGTCCCAAACTGAGCTACGAGCAAGCCGTCGAATGGATCTGCGAGGGGCTGGCGCCAATGGGGGCAGAATATGTAGAGACAGTGCGCAAAGGCGCGCTTGAAGATCGTTGGGTGGATGTTTACCCAAATCAAGGCAAACGCACAGGAGCGTTCTCATGGGGCGCGCCGGGGACGCATCCCTTTATTATGATGAGCTTTGGCGACAATATGACCGGTTTAAGCACGCTGGCGCATGAGCTGGGACATTCGATGCACTCGTATCTGACCTGGCAAAATCAGCCGCTGGTTTATGGAGAGTACTCGCTCTTTGTAGCAGAAGTGGCATCAAATTTCAATCAGGCATTAGTGCGCGGACATTTGCTGAAAAGCAATCCTGATAAGAATTTCCAGATCGCGATCATCGAAGAAGCAATGTCGAATTTCCTGCGCTATTTCTTCATCATGCCCACGTTGGCACGTTTTGAACTCGAAACACATGAACGCGCTGAAAGAGGGGAAGCCTTAACCGCCGATACGATGATGACGCTCATGGCTGATCTCTTTGCCGAAGGCTATGGTGAAACGGTGACGATTAATCGTGAGCGCGTCGGGATGATCTGGTCTACTTTTGGGCATCTCTTTTCGGATTATTACGTCTACGCATACGCGACCGGTATCTCGGGCGCGCACGCGCTCTCTCGCCGTGTATTGGATGGTGTGCCGAATGCTGTTGAAGATTACACCAAGTTCTTGAAAGCAGGTGCGTCCATGTATCCGCTGGATGCGTTGAAGATGGCGGGCGTTGATCTGACAAAGCCTGACGCCGTTGAAGAGACTTTTGCTGTGATGAGCGAGTATATTGATCGATTGGAGAAGTTGACGGGATAATATTTAATGAGATGTGCATTGCATCTGCCGTTGATGCGTTGCACATTGATTTATCTAAAACAGATCTGCAACGCACTTATGAAGTGCAATGCAGGTCTGTTCCTTTAACGGTAGCAAGCCTAAAAGGCGAGCGAGCCGAGATTTATATCCGATTTCAAAGGATCAGTACTGAGACTATCGCTGGCAGTAAAAACGCTAAAATGGCTCAATTTTCTAAATATGCGCAACTCGCTTAAAGACTTAAGTTCAGGTAGAATGACAACATACTGCACTAAGCGGCGGGAAGAATTCAGGTGTCAACTCCATG
>JABGQU010000040.1 GCA_018648605.1 Anaerolineae bacterium
GCTAAAGTGGACGACATAAACCGGAATCAGTGGATGATTTCACCGGAATCCGCAGAATATACCAAATTTCACAAACTGCTTGCCTTTTGGTGTAATTTATGCTAAAAATAAAAAGTCAGACGACTGTCCACTTCGGTTTAGAAACAGGTTATTTATGCTTGTCACACGTTCAAAATCCATCGTTGAGCAAGTTAATGAAATTCTTCGAGAAAGAATCCATGATGCGACTTACAAACCCGGAGCACGCCTGCCTTCAGAGAGTGAATTAGCAGAAGAATTTGGCGTTAGTCGGGCAACCGTACGAACAGTTCTAGCCAAATTATCTGTTGAGGGGTTAATATTACGCCGTCAAGGCGATGGCACTTACGTCAACAAGCGTATTCAGGATGTAAACACCCATCTTGGGGGGTTATGGGACTTTACCCGTCTCATTGAAACTAGCGGTTATTCCACATCTATTCAGGCTTTATCTTTAGAGCTAACAACAGCCACAGAAGAAGACGCACACGCACTCGCTATTAACACAGGTGAAAAACTTTTATCTATGCGACGGTTGTTTTTTGCCGATCAAGCTCCTGTTATTCTTGCACACAATCTAATACCACAGACATTTCTTACCGCCCCTATTGAAGAAATTGATGGCAATTTGCACATCCGAGAGATTCTAAAAAGGTATTGTGCAAAAGAAATTGCCTTCGCTGTTACAGAAATCTGTTCGGTATCTGCCAAAGATGCACAAGCTATTCCACAATTGGAAGATAAAGATCATATTCTCAATTTAAAAATGGCTTTCTATAGTAAAGATAATTTACCCCTCGCATTGGGCAACAGCCATTTCGACGACAGCAAATTACGCCTACGCTTGGTACAGGCGTGGAATTAGCCTGACAATTTTAAAGATCATTATCAGAAGCATATGTTCTACAGAAAAGTAAAAAGGCAGAAATATTGCCTTTTTAGGATAGAAGAACGACTTTCGGAGGAGGAGCCACCTGATTATGCGATCTCGACTGAACTCTTTATTTGATGCTCTTATGCCCGTTTTCGCAACGCTGGCAGCACTCGCAGTGGGGACGGTAATGCTGCTAATTTTACGTGTTAACCCCGGTGAAGCCTATGGCGCTCTCTGGGAAGGAGCATTTGGCAGCACTAACGCCGTTGCCGAAACTCTGGTAAAAGCTACCCCCTTGCTCCTTGTGGGCTTGGGCATTTGTATCGCCTTCCGCGCAAGCGTCATCAATATCGGCGGCGAGGGGCAAATGATCATTGGCGGCATCCTTGCCACACAAGTCGGCCTAACCTTTACTGACTTACCCGGTTGGGTCGTGATCATTATGGCTATGTTTGCGGGTTTTCTGGGTGGCGCAATTTGGGGCGGCATACCTGGTTTTCTTAAAGCCTATTTCCGCGTAAATGAAATTCTCAGCACTGTGATGATGAACGCTATTGCTGTTCAATTAATGAACTTCCTCCTGCGCGGTCCCATGATCGACCCTGCACAGGCAGAAAAAGCCTCCAAAATTCCCCAAACAGCCCGCCTTCTTGAAGCCTTTCGCCTGCCACGTTTGGCGCCCACCCGCTTGCATATTGGATTTCTTATCGCCCTCGGCTTGGCAATCATTGTCTACGTTTTGCTTTGGCGGACGACTTTAGGATACCGCATCCGTGCGGTGGGACAAAACCCCCACGCCTCTCGTTATGGCGGCATCCGCGTACGCCGACGTATCGTAACAGCCCTGCTTCTAAGTGGTGCCTTTGCCGGGCTTGCCGGCGCCATTCAGGTTTACGGCGTTAACTACCGTATGATCACCGATGGTTCTGCTTCCGGCTTTACGGGCGCAGCGGGCTTCAACGGTATTGTGGCGGCCCTCTTCGGGCAACTCCACCCCATTGGCACTATTCCTGCATCAATCTTCTTTGGTGCTTTACTTGTTGGCGCAAATAAAATGCAACGTGTTGTCCAGATCCCTTCGGCTTTGATCACAGCGCTGAATGGCTTGGTGGTTGTCTTCGTCGTCAGCAGCGAGTTTTGGCGCAAACAAAGGCAACGTCAACGTCTTTCTGATAATAACAAAGAGGAAAATCCCCCGCAAGACGGGGATATCTCTGCACCCTCAGCAGAGGAGGTACTCACATCATGAATGAAATCTTTTCTGCAACCGTTATCATCGGTGTCCTGAGCTCGGGCATTCGCCTTGCTACGCCCTATCTCTATGCCGCCATCGGTGAAACCTTCGGGCAGCGCAGCGGTGTGCTAAACCTCGGTGTAGAAGGTCAAATGTTGCTCGGCGCTTTTGCCTCCTTTTATGTAGCCTTGACAACAGGCAGTCTTGTGTATGGTCTTTTAATCGCGATGCTCGTGGGCGCATTGATGGGACTGGCGATGGCTTATGTCACTGTCAATTTACATGCCGAACAAGGGATTAGTGGCATTGGATTCTATCTCTTTGGTTTAGGCATGAGCGAATTACTTTTCAAGATGTTGCTTGGCACAGTGGAAACTGTCAAAGGTTTCTCTGTTGTACCTATTCCCTTCTTAAGCCAAATCCCTGTTTTAGGAGAGATTTTCTTCCAGCAGAATATTCTGGTTTATATCGCCTTTCTGCTTGTTCCAGTTGCCTGGTTTGTTCTAAACAAGACCACCTTGGGATTAAAAATTCGCTCGGTCGGTGAAAATCCAGAAGCTGCCGATTCGCTCGGCGTTAGCGTGGCACGCATACGCTACTTCACCATTATTTTAGGTGGAACCCTCTCCGGGCTCGCGGGCGCATCCATGTCCATCGCTCTACTTAATGTTTTCCAGCAAAATATGACCAGCGGGCTGGGATTTATCGCCGTTGCACTCGTCTATTTTGGCGCATGGCGGCCTTGGGGTGTTTTAGCAGGTGCATTGCTTTTCAGCATGGTCAACTCCCTTCAATTATGGATGCAGGTTCTCAATGTCCCCATCCCTTCAGATATTGCAGTAATGCTGCCGTATCTTCTAACAATCATTGTTTTGGTCGCAACTGTTTCACGAGTGCGCTCACCTGCTGCGCTCACAAAACCCTTTGACAGAGGCGACTAGTTTCAAAAATTTATCTTCGCTTGTTTGGAAGAAGAAAAACTAAAAAGGAGGTGGTTGCCTCAACGCTTTGTACTACCCGACGATAAAAAAAAAACTATTACTTGGAGAAGAAAATGAAGAAAAATTTGCTTGTTGTTTTGATTTTAGCACTGGTTTTGGTACTGAGTGCATGTGGCAGCGCCCCCGCTGCTGAAGCTCCTGCAGAAGAAATGCCCGCAGAAGAAATGCCCGCAGAAGAAATGCCCGCAGAAGAAATGCCTGCTGAAGAAATGGCAGAGGCTTTCAAAGTTGCGATCATTATGCCCAGCTCGATCACTGACTTGGCTTTCAGCCAGAGCATGTACGATGCTTTGCTGGCAGTTCAGGCAGAAATGGGCGGCGAAGCAGCTATGGAAATCGTTTACTCTGAAGGTATGTTCGTTGTAGATGATGCAGCTGCCGCGATTCGCGACTATGCTTCCGAAGGCTACAATCTCGTTATTGCACATGGTTCGCAGTACGGTTCCTCCCTGCAGGAAATTGCTCCCGATTTCCCGACCACTTCTTTCGCTTGGGGTACTACCCTCAACACCTTCTCTGACGAAGGTATCACCAATGTTTTCGCTTACGAAGCCAACTCGCAAGAGGGCGGCTATGTAAACGGTGTGGTCGCTGCCAGCCTCTCTGAAGCAGGCGTGATCGGCGTTGTTGGTCCGATCGAAGCTGGTGATGCAGCACTATATGTCAAAGGTTTCGTTGCTGGTGCAACAGCCACCAATCCTGACGTTGATGTCAAAGTTAGCTGGATTGGCTCCTTCTCGGATGTTGCCCTCGCTTCTGAATCTGCTAATACTCACATTGCCGCAGGCGCAGACGTTCTGACCGGTACCGCCCAGATGGTTGTTGGTGCAATCGGTGTTGCTGAAGAAAACGGCGTACTTTGGTTCGGCACTCAAGCCAGCCAGACTTCCCTTGCTCCTGACATCGTTGTTGCCAACCAGGTCTATGACTGGAAAGTTGCTCTTGACCAAATGCTTGCCAACATCGAAAACGGTGTCTATGGCGGCGAAGCTTATACCATCACTCTCGCAAATAGCGGTTTGGTAATGGACTATAACGGCGCTTACGATCTTCCCGAAGATGTCAAAGCTGCTGCTGATGCAGCCGTTGCAGGCATCATTGATGGCTCTATCGTAATCCCTGTAGAGTAAAGTAACCAGACCTGACAGGTTTTTAAGACCTGTCAGGTCTTCTTTCAAAAAGATATGAAGGCAAAATTTCATATCTTTTTGAAAGAAGACAAACCTTTGCTGAATTAGAAAAAAATTGAATAAAAGGACAAAGCGATGAGCGATAACACACTCCCCTCAGGTCATACCCGAATTAATAGCCTGGAGATGCGCAATATTACCAAGCGTTTCCCTGGTGTTCTGGCGAATTCCAATGTCGATTTTGATGTTCGTGCAGGCGAAGTTCATGCCCTTTTAGGCGAAAACGGCGCGGGCAAAAGCACCTTGATGAAGGTTCTCTATGGCTTATATGGTCCCGAGGAAGGAGAAATCTACCTCAACGGTAAACCGATCACGATCGAGTCTCCCACAGACGCTATTAACCAGGGCATCGGCATGATCCATCAACATTTCATGCTCGTTGAGACTCTCACTGTTGCCGAAAATGTTGCTCTCGGTTTGCCTTCATCGCGCGGTTTTCTAACCGACCTGGACCGTGTTTCTGAACGTATTCTAGAACTGGGGAAAATCTACGGTCTCGATATTGACCCTAATGCCTATATCTGGCAACTTTCTGTCGGGCAGCAGCAACGCGTTGAGATTATCAAAGCCCTATATCGTGGGGCAGCCTTACTCATTCTTGACGAACCGACCGCTGTCTTGACCCCGCAAGAAGTGAATGAATTTTTCGTTATCATGCGCCAAATGGTCGCAGACGGGCATGCTCTGATTTTCATCTCGCATAAATTACACGAGATCATGGATATCTGCGACCGTGTTACCGTTCTGCGCGATGGGCGCAAGATCGGCACCAAGATCATTGCAGACATCACCAAATCGGAACTGGCAAACTGGATGGTCGGGCGCGAAGTCAGTATGACCCGCGAACTCGAAGATATTCCGCTCGGACCAGCGCGGCTGCAACTTGAAAACGTGACTTGTAAAAGCGACCGTGGAACACCCGCCTTACGCGGCGTTTCTCTGGACGTCCACTCCGGGGAGATATTGGGCGTGGCAGGCATCTCAGGGAATGGTCAACGTGAACTAGCGGAAGCAATTACCGGTCTACGCGATGTTACGGGTGGAACCATCCACCTCGAGGGGCAAGATGTCACCAACTTCCGCCCAGGCGTTCTCACCGAGCGTATGCTGTCCTATATCCCCGAAGAGCGCATGAAAGACGGCATGATCAAAGATTTCAGTATTGCCGAAAATATGATCTTGCGCGAACATCACAAAAACCCCTTTGCAAACAAAGGTTTCCTCATGCTTAAAACCATCGCCAAGCACAGCGATGTTCTGATCGACCGTTTCCGCGTCAAAACACCTTCGCGTGACACAAAGGCTGGCAATCTTTCTGGCGGCAATATCCAAAAAGTAGTTTTAGCGCGTGAAATTTCCCGCCAGCCGCGCGTTCTGATCGCAGCACAACCTTCTCGCGGATTGGACGTGGGCGCAACAGAATATGTTCACGCACAATTGCTGGAGCAACGCGGCAATGGCACAGCCATCATGATGATCTCGGAAGACCTCGACGAAATTATGGGGCTTTCAGACCGCATTGCCGTGATCTGCGAAGGCGAGCTGATGGGCATTGTCCCGCGCGATGAAGCCACCCCCGAAAAACTGGGACTAATGATGGCAGGTGTTGCCCCCGAAGAAGCCTAAAAGCCCTCCACTGATAAAAAATAAAACTCGGTTTTTGGAGTAAACTTGGGTTGCATCCTTTCAGGATGCAACCTTAGCACTCTGAAAACCGAGTTTTCGTATTAAAGAAAATTAAACAAAACGATAAAACTTTCTGAACAACTTCTAAACATCTTTTTTCTATACTGTTGGTATAAGCCCTAAAACAGGAAAACAAAATGACTAAAAAAATCACTTACTCAGTTGTTGCCCCGATCTATAACGAGATTGAAATCGTAGACGAATTTTGTAAACGCGTGACAGATGTAATGAACTCGACAGGCGAGACGTGGGAACTCGTCCTAGTCGATGACGGTTCATCCGACGGCTCGACCGAACGCATTCTGGAACTTGCTTCCGTTAACAAAAATATTCGCCCGGTGATCTTCGCCCGCAACTTTGGGCATCAGATCGCAGTCACCGCTGGTCTTGATTACACACGTGGTGAAGCCGTCACGATCATTGATGCTGATCTCCAAGACCCTCCTGAAGTGATCCTCGACCTGATCGAAAAATGGAAAGAAGGCTACGAAGTCGTTTACGCCGTGCGCACCGAGCGGGAAGGAGAGGGCTGGTTTAAGAAATTCACCGCATCTCTGTTCTATCGCATCATCTACCGTATCACCGACGTCGATATCCCCCTCGATACCGGCGATTTCCGCCTGCTTGACCACAAAGTTGTGGATGTGATGAATTCCATGCGCGAAAAACACCGCTTCTTACGCGGCATGTCTGCCTGGGTTGGCTATAAGCAAATTGGCGTGGAATATAAACGAGCCGCGCGCGTCGCCGGTGAGACCAAGTATCCATTCAAAAAGATGCTTCAGCTTGCACTAAATGCAGTGACAAGTTTTTCCTATTTTCCATTACAAGTCGCCAGTTATTTTGGTTTTGCTTCGGCAGGGCTTGCCATTATCGCCATCCCTGTTGTCGCCATCTTGCGCATGACAGGCTCACATTTTTTTGAAGGACAAACAACAACGCTCATTTCAGTTCTCTTTTTGGGTGGGGTGCAACTTATTTCACTAGGCATTTTAGGCGAATATATCGGGCGTCTATACGACGAAGCAAAAGGACGTCCGCTTTATATTGTCAGTCGCGCTCCAGAAGAAGAGTAAAAACAGTTTGACAATGCCTCCGTTCCATGATAAAACTTGCTCCAACATCTTAGATATATAATAGCTGTGAAGAGGATTAGTAAATACTGATACGGCGCCTCAGTGAATTGGGAAAAAGTGTGAACCCGATACGTACGCCAGTATTGAATGGCCCTCAGAGCTGCAAAGCGAACGCTCCTTAAAAGGAGCTACTAGCTTGAGCCGGAATTGCCACCGTTATAAGGCAAAGGGTATAAGTCTGTAACCAATCAGGTCGTACCCCAACTGAGTGAGGCTGGCTTTTATTTCCCGTTGCAACGTCAACGGGATTTTTCTTTAAAGCAATATCGGCCTAACCAGGGTGGCACCACGGGAGTCTGTTCTCGTCCCTCGGACAAATGCAGGCTTTTTTAATTTAAAGGAAACCAAATGAAAAAAAATATCAATCACACCGCAATACCTATAGTACGCGAACTTCCGGCAGACCTTGAGACCCCAATTTCTGTCTATCTCAAGCTATCTGGGAATAAAGGTCCCTCCTTCTTGCTCGAAAGTGTCACAGGAGGCGAGCACGTTGCTCGTTATTCATTCCTGGGCACAGATTTACAAGATGCCTTTGTTTTGAAAGACCAGCAGTGGGAGATGCACTCATCCCAGGGTGTGGACTTGCTTCCGCTTAAGGCAGATCAAACGCCTTTGGAAGTGCTACGCGATTATCTCGGGCTGGATGCCGAGCCCAAAGCATCTGATCTGCCCCGTTTCTCCGGAGGCTTGGTCGGCTATATGGGCTTTGAAACAGTCCGATATTTTGAACCGACGCTGCCCCTTATTGCCCATTCAGACCTACCGGAAGCGATATTTTTATTAGCAGATACAGTGATCGCCTTCGATCATGCTTACGGCAAATTGCTCTTGATCGCGACAGCCCACAGCGAAGAAGAAATCCCCGAAGCAGAAGCTCGGCTCGATGCACTTGAAGCATCTTTAGAAAGTCCCCTTCCAGACATAACACAAGAAGAGACAGAAGCGCAAGCGACTGACTTGGAATCAAACTTCACCTTTGATGAGTTTTGCGAAAATGTAGAAGAAGCGAAAGAGCATATTGCTGCCGGCGACATCTTTCAGGTTGTTCTCTCGCAACGCCTTAGCAGAGAAACCTCCGCCAGCCCTTTTGAAATTTATCGCTCGCTGCGGCGGATTAATCCTTCCCCGTATATGTTCTTTTTTGATTTTGCCCACCTGACAGCTGATGATCCTTTCTATCTGATCGGTGCCTCTCCAGAAATTCATGTCCGGCTGGAAGATAGTGTAGCTTCTCTCCGTCCTATTGCCGGAACCAGACCGCGTGGAGCAACCCCTGAAGAAGATCAGAATTTGGCAGATGAATTACTCTCTGACCCCAAAGAACGTGCTGAACATGTCATGTTAGTGGACTTGGGTCGCAACGATCTCGGTCGTGTTTGCGAATATGGCACGGTCAAAGTTCCAGAGCAATTGCTGATCGAGCGTTATTCCCATGTCATGCATATCGTCTCTCATGTGGAGGGGCAAATTCGCCCTGAATTTGATGCTTTCGATTTATTAGAAGCAACCTTCCCAGCAGGAACTGTTAGCGGGGCCCCTAAAGTACGAGCCATGGAGATTATCCACAAACTTGAGAAAGAACCTCGCGGCGTTTATGCCGGAGCAGTAGGCTACATCTCTTATGATGGTTCATCGGATACTTGTATTGCGATCCGAACAATGGTGATGCAAGGACAAGAGATCAGCGTTCAAGCTGGAGCTGGTATCGTAGCTGATTCCGTTCCTGCTACTGAATATCAGGAATCAATTAATAAGGCCAAGGCCCTATTTGCCGCAGTCGAAAAAGCAGAACATGGCAGAAATCGCTAAATTTACCAGGAGTAAGCATATGCTCGTAATAATCGATAACTACGATTCATTTACATATAATCTGGCCCAATATTTTGGCGAACTGGGCGCAGAAATTCAAGTCTTTCGCAATGACAAGATCACTCTAGAGGAAATCGAGGCGCTTCACCCCTCTCATATTGTTATTTCTCCAGGGCCGGGAGATCCATCCGATGCTGGTATTTCTCGCGATGTTATTCGCCAGTTAGGGCCGAAAATTCCCCTTTTGGGTGTCTGTCTTGGACATCAATGCATTGGCGAAGTTTTTGGCGGGAAAGTTGTTCGGGCACCACAACTGATGCACGGGAAAACCTCGCCAGTCCACCACACGGACGATCCGCTTTTTGTCGGAGTTCCAGAACCTTTCCACGCCACACGCTATCACTCCTTGATCGTAGAGCAGGAAACTTTTCCAAAAGAGCTAGAAGTCACTGCACGAACTGCTGACGGAGAAGTGATGGCACTACGACATAGAGAATACCCAATCGTGGGCGTCCAATTTCACCCTGAGTCGATTTTCACTCCACACGGCAAGAAAATTCTTGAAAACTTTTTAGTCAACGGGAATGGTATAAAAAAAGCTGCTTCTTTCGAAGCTAAAACATCCACAAAAGCCATTGATGTAGGCAAAGGTGTAGAAATTGGTGGAAGCGCAACCGTACTCATGGCAGGGCCTTGCTCAGTCGAAAGTTATGAACAAACCCATGCTTCAGCCAAAGAACTCCATGCGCAGGGTTTAAAAATTTTACGAGGCGGGGCTTTCAAGCCGCGCACTTCCCCGCATAGCTTCCAAGGATTAGGGCTTGAAGGGTTGAAGATTTTACGAGCTGTTGCGGATGAATTTGACTTGCTGGTGATTACCGAAGCCATGTCTGTGGATCAGGTGGCATTGGTTGCTGAATACGCCGATATCATCCAACTTGGTAGCCGAAATATGCAGAATTACCCCTTACTATGGGAAGTGGGCGATTGCGGAAAGCCGGTCTTACTCAAGCGCGGGTTTATGTCTACGATTGCCGAGTGGATGGCTTCTGTGGAGCATATCACCAGCCGAGGGAATGAGAAGATCATTCTCTGTGAACGGGGTATTCGGACTTTTGAAACAGCTACGCGCAATACGCTTGATACGAGCGCGATTGCTCTACTCAAGCAGACCACTCCCTTCCCTATTATTGGTGACCCCAGCCACGCAACTGGACGTGCTGATTTAGTTCTCCCTGCAGCACGTTCTGCTATGGTCGCTGGAGCAGATGGTCTAATCGTGGAATTTCACCCGAATCCTGTTGAGGCTCTCTCCGATGCTGACCAAGCCTTGCCATTGGATAGCTTGGGGCATTTCACCAATGAGATCAGAAAGCTGGCAAAGGTCTTTGATCGGGATGTGATTTAAGAAAAAAACTCACTGATAGAACTGCATTGCATTTGCAAAATGCGTTGCAGTTCGGATGAGCAAAAAGTGCAACGTATAAGACCCGATGTGCAACGCATCCAAAAGCAGATGCAATGCACATCTCCTGGAGAATAAAAAAACGGAGAAAATCATGTTAAAACCATTTATCCAAAAAGTTATCAATCGTCAAAACTTGAGCATTGAAGAAGCCGCCACCGCCATGAACATCATCATGGATGGGCAAGCCACAGATGCGCAAATTGGCAGCTATCTGACAGCTCTGCGCATGAAGGGCGAAAGCGTCGAAGAGATCACCGGCAGCGCGCGCTCCATGCGCGAACACGCCGCGCCTGTTCCGCTCAAAACAAAATCTGAAACCCTGCTCGATATTGTCGGCACAGGCGGCGATGGTGCACATACCTTCAATATCTCCACAACCGCAGCTTTTCTTATTGCAGGCGCAGGGCGCACGGTCGCCAAACATGGCAATAGAGCAGCATCATCCAAATGCGGCAGCGCAGATGTCCTTGCTGAGTTGGGCGTAAATCTCGACCTAACGCCCGATCAAGTCGGGCAGTGTATCGACACAGTCGGCATCGGATTTCTTTTTGCGCCCAAATTCCACCCCGCAATGAAGCACGCCATCGGTCCACGCCGCGAAATGGGGCAGCGCACCATCTTCAATATTCTCGGTCCACTCACAAATCCCGCTGGTGCGACGCATCTGCTCGTGGGTGTTTTCGATCCGCAGCTTACCGAAGTGATAGCGAAAGTCTTTGGCGAACTCGGCAGAAAAGCCGCGCTCGTCGTTCACGGTCACAGCGGCCTCGACGAACTCACCACCGCTGGTCTTAACCGCGTCAGTCATCTCAAAGCTGGCAAGGTCGAAACCTACGAGCTTGACCCTGCCGAATTCAATCTGAAAGCATCCACGCCTGATGAGCTGCGCGGCGGCGAGCCAGCCCAAAACGCCCAAATGATGCGCGCGATACTCACCAACGAAGATCAGTCATCGCGTCGGGATGTCGTTATTCTCAACGCCGCCGCCGCCCTCGCTTCTGAAAGCGGCGATTTCCCCTCCGCTATTGATGAAGCCCGCCAATCGCTTGAGAGCGGCGCAGCCCTCGAAAAACTTGAAGCACTCATAGAAATGAGCCAAACTTTCGCATGAGCATCCTGGACGAGATTTTTGCCCATAAGCGCATCGAAGTATCTGCCGCAAAAAACAGGATTTCCCGTCTCGAACTGGATTCCGTTATAGGAAATTTGCCAACGCCCCCATCATTTTCCCTTGCTCTGGCAGATGGAACACCCGCGACCCCAAACTTGATAGCCGAGGTCAAATATCGTTCCCCCTCGAAGGGAATCCTGTGCCCCGATTTTGACCCCATCATCTTGGCGAAGACCTACGCTCAAAATGGCGCGGCGGCAATCTCCGTTCTCACCGATGAAAAATACTTTGGCGGCTCGTTGGATTATCTCAAAAATATCAGCGACCTGAATTTAAACATTCCCTTGCTTCTTAAAGATTTCATCTTTGACTCTTATCAACTTCTCGAAGCACGTGCAGCGGGCGCGAGCGCGGTGCTGCTCATCGTCGCCATGCTCAGCCCGGCGCAATTGAGCGAATTATTAAGCGTAACGCAAGCCCTGAAAATGGATGCTTTGGTCGAAGCCCATTCCCATGACGAAGTGGAAGAAGCACTACAGGCAGGCGCGCGCGTGATCGGTGTAAATAATCGCGACCTGCACACCTTCAACGTCAGCCTGGAAACATCCTTAGCGTTGCGTCCGCTCATTCCGAATGAGCTTGTGATGGTCGCCGAAAGCGGCATCCACACACGGGATGATGTAAATCGGCTCGCCGATGCAGGCGTAAATGCCATGTTGATCGGTGAGGGTTTGGTGACTGCGTCTGATGTTGGGGCGAAGGTTAGGGAAATGATCGGGAAAGTGTGAGCGTATTGCGTAAAACGTATTGCGTAATGATTTTGCTGACAGGCAAGACTTTACGAAATACGCAATACGCAATACGAAAGGAAAAATTATGATCGTAAAAATTTGCGGTATCAAAACACTATCCGATGCGCTCGCTGCGATTGACGCTGGCGCAGACATGCTCGGATACAATTTTTACCCTAAAAGCAAACGTTATATTTCAGTGAAAGAGTGCGTTGAAATTCAAAACGATCTGGTAGGGCGTGGCATGGACGTTATTAGCGTTGGCGTTTTCGTGAATGCTTCTTACGAGACCATTATCGAGACGCTGGAAGTTTGCGCGCTTAATTTAGTCCAGCTTCATGGTGATGAATCGCCCGCGTTCCTGGAAGAGCTGGGTGAGTGGGCATTCAAAGCTATCCGCCCAAAGAATGCGGACGAGGCGTTGGATGCGCTCGAAAAATATCCCCAACGTGTGGATGCGCCCGCTTTGCTCGTCGATGCCTATCACCCCTCTGAGTATGGGGGCAGCGGGACAGTTGGCGATTGGTCACTAGCGCGCGAGTTAGCGGCGCAAAAACCGATCTTGCTGGCAGGTGGCTTAGCCCCGGAAAATGTTGGGGAGGCGGTGCGGCAGGTCAATCCTTGGGGTGTAGATATTGCCTCCGGCGTGGAATCAAGCCCCGGGGTTAAGGACGTTGCGAAGATCGCGGCTTTTATATCCGCTGCGAAATCGATAGATATATAGAGAAGGTAGACTACAAAAGTCTTAAAGACTTTTGTAGTCTTATGCAAGAAGTCTAGTTAATTAGAAAGGAAATCCAAATGACTAACGAAAAAGTACTATCTCCAAAATTTGGCGACTATGGCGGTCAATTTGTGCCCGAAACTTTGGTGCCCGCATTAAAAGAATTGGAAGCGGCGTATTTGCATTATCGTGATGATGTCGAATTTCAAAAAGAATTTTCGGAGCTGATGCAAAACTATGTCGGTCGCCCGACCCCGCTGACCTACGCCGCCCGCCTGACAGAAGATTGCGGCGGCGCGAAGATCTATTTGAAACGAGAAGATTTGGCGCACTCGGGCGCGCATAAGATCAATAACGCGCTGGGGCAGGCCTTGTTGGCAAAGCGGATGGGCAAAAAGCGCGTGATCGCAGAAACCGGCGCAGGGCAGCATGGCGTGGCTTCGGCGACAGTATGTGCGCTTTTGGGGCTGGATTGTGTGGTCTATATGGGCACGGTGGATATGGCGCGACAAGCCCCAAATGTGCAGCGCATGAAATTGCTCGGGGCAGAAGTTCGCGGTGTGGAGAGCGGCTCGAAGACCCTGAAAGATGCTGTAAATGAAGCCATTCGGGATTGGGTAACGAATGTGGAAGACACCTATTATTTGCTTGGTTCGGCTTTAGGACCACATCCATACCCAACGATGGTGCGCGATTTTCAAAAAGTGATCGGGCAGGAAGCGAAAGAACAAATTTTGGCTGCCGAAGGGCAATTGCCAGATACCGTCATCGCTTGCGTGGGCGGCGGCTCGAACGCCATCGGGATTTTTCACGAGTTTGTAGATGATGAAAAAGTGGAATTGATCGGCGTGGAAGCTGGGGGAACGGGCATAGAAAGTGGGCAACACGCCGCTCGTTTCGCTGCGCCGGATGTGGGTCGCCCCGGCGTTTTGCATGGCTGCTACACCTTCGTCTTGCAGGATGAAGACGGTCAGATCGCGCTAACCCACTCGATCAGCGCCGGGCTGGATTATGCCGCCATTGGCCCTGAGCATAGCCATCTGCGTGAACTCGAACGCGCCCATTACACCTACGCCACCGACGACGAAGCACTCGAAGCCTTTCAAACGCTCAGCCGTCTGGAAGGGATTTTGCCCGCTCTTGAATCATCTCACGCCATTGCAGAAGCCACCAAACGCGCGGCGGAAATGCCAAAAGATAGCATTCTGGTGGTCAACCTTTCCGGTCGTGGCGACAAAGACCTGGACACTGTTTTGCAAGTTCTGGGGCTGGAGAATTGATCATGACAAAAATAGCAGATGCCTTTGGCAAAGAAAAAAACGCCCTCATGCCCTATTTCACGATCGGCTATCCCGATTATCAGACTTCGATCAACGTGATCCAAGCCTGCGTCGATGCGGGCGCAGACCTGATGGAATTGGGCATGCCCTTCTCCGATCCGCTGGCGGATGGTCCCACAATTCAGCATAGCACACAGGTTGCGCTCGAAAATGGCATCACTGTAAAAGACTGCCTGAAAGCCGTTGCCGAACTCCGCGAAAATGGCGTGAAAATCCCGCTGATCCTGATGGGCTATATCAACCCAGTTCTGGCTTATGGCATGGAAAAATTTGTCACCGATGCCGCCCAAGCTGGCGCAAGCGGATTTATCATCCCCGATATGCCCCCAAGCGAAGCCAAAGAAATGACCGAATTTTGCGAGAAATCAGGATTGGATATCATCTTCCTGCTCCCGCCAAATAGCTCGGATGAACGGATGCGCGTGGTCACCGAACTAAGCCGCGGATTTGTCTATCTTGTTTCTGTTTTGGGCATTACAGGTGAACGGGATGCCCTGCCCGTAGCATTATCCGCTTTTGTCGCGAAGGTGCGTAAGCTGACCCAAAAGCCCCTCGCAGTCGGCTTTGGCATCTCCACCCCCGAACAAGCTGCCGCAGTGGGCGAAGTTGCCGATGGCGTGATCGTAGGCTCTGCACTGATAAAAGCTGTCGGGCAAGCCGATGATCCTGTAGGCGCAGCAAGAGAGTTTGTGCAAAATTTAAAAGAAGCTCTCTCATAGAAAAAGAGTATTCTCCTTTTCTGGACAAATAAATCGGACGCCTTTATGATGATGAAAAGAAAACTCCCTGTTCTGATTTTACTTCTGACACTTCTGTCAGGAACCATCGCTTGCTTCCTCCTCTCCAGCGCTGCACCAGAGGAAACGCCAGCCCCCTTGCCAGAAATTCTCTTTGAAGAAAATGATTTCAGCGAAGCAGGCTGCTTCTTTGATAACTCGACAGATGAGATTAACTATTTTGTAGAAGACAGCGCTTTCCACATCGACGTGCTTGTGCCGGAATGGTACGGCTCTCTCCCCCTTGTCTGGGAGAAGATGACTTCACCGACTTCATCCTTGATGCCGATGCCACTCAGCTCGAAGGACCAGACCATAACCTTTATGGCGTTATGCTGCGTTATAACGATATAACGAAAGATTATTATTATTTTGGGATTTCTGGTGAGGGCAGTTACACATTGGTTTATGACAACCTTGATATTGATGAGCCAACGACAAAACTCATTCACTGGAAACGTTCCAGTGCTATCAAAACAGGCGCAAATACGAATCACATAAAAGTAATTGCTATCGCTAATAAGATTGAGCTTTATGTCAACGATCAGCTACTCGAAACGATTCAAGATGATCGTGTTTCAAGCGGAACAATTGGCTTCATCGTCTCAACATCGGATGAAGGCGGCTCGCATATCAAATTTGATAATGTAATAGTCACTACACCTTAGCAAACTCCTTTGAATTTTAATTCGTCTCACTGTATGAGACTCTGAGCAGTTTTTGATGGAACCATCAAAAACTGCTTTTTTAGGGCAATTATGAATCTTTCATTTTTTCGAGATAAAGAATTTATACGCAAAATGCTGAGTCTGGCGATTCCCGTTGCCTTTCAGCAATTTATCACCGCAGGGTTGAATATGGTCGATGTCCTCATGGTTGGGCAATTGGGCGAAGCTGCCATTGCCGCCTTGGGATTAGCCAATCAGGTTTTCTTTCTATTCATCATCTTGCTCTTCGGCGTTACCAGCGGAATGGCGATTTTCACGGCCCAATTTTGGGGCAATGGTGATGAAGAAAGTATCCACAAAGTGCTGGGCATCAGCCTAAGCGTTGCCACCTTGGTGGGCATATTCTTTTCGCTTGCAGCCACCCTCTTCCCAGAAACAATCTTGCGTTTTTACACAGAAGACAGCGAAGTGATCGCCTTGGCAAGCAGCTATTTGCGAATCGTTGGGCTCTCATACATCTTCACCGCTATCGTGACTTCCTACTATGCAGTTTTACGCAGCATCATGCGCGTTAAATTGACCGTTGTGGTCAGTGTTATCGCCCTGATCCTGAAATCCATTCTCAGTTATCTACTCATCTTTGGGATTGGCGGACTGCCCGCCCTCGGCGTGCGTGGAGCCGCTATCGCTACTGCTTTCGGCTGGCTACTGCAATTTATCTTAATTCTGGTTTTGGTATATACCCTTAAAACGCCCCTTGCGGTTAATCCGCTAACTTTCTTCCGCTTTGAGCGTGCCTTCCTCTTCCGTGTATTGGGCACAGCCATGCCCGCTGCCATAAACGAAGTTTTCTGGTCTGTGGGCATTACCGTTTACAACGCAGTCTATGCCCATATCAGCACAGGTGCAATGGCAGCCGTCCAGATCAACACCACCATCGAAGAGATCGCCTTTGTGCTCCTAATCGGCTTAGGGAACGCCTGTGCGATCATGATCGGCAATGAGATCGGCGCAGGAGATAAAGATGTCGCCTTTGAACATAGCCGCCGTTTCCTGATTATTGGCGTATTGCTTGCGATTCTTTTAGGGATAATGGTTCTCTTCATCCGCGAGCCTGTCATTAGCCTCTACGAGATTTCCCCTAGAGTTGCTGCGAGTGCCTTTAAGTTGATGACGGTCTTTTCTTTCACCCTTTGGCTGCGTTCAATCAACTTTATCTTGTTTATTGGTGCATTGCGCGCAGGCGGGGATACGCGTTTTGCGATGTATATGGAAATTTTCTCGGTCTGGCTGATCGGCGTTCCAGCTGCATTGATCGGGGGCTTTGTTCTGCATCTACCTGTAGAAGGTGTCTACTTACTTGTTCTAACGGAAGAACTTGTTAAATTATTAGTGATCTTTCGGCGTTTTCTTTCCCGCAAATGGATTCACGATCTTGTTGGCGTGCCCGTTGCTTAAATAAGAAGTTCCCGTTTCTTTAGTGATATAGAAACGGGAACTTGATGAATATTATTAGACGGAGGCAAGTCTAAATTCGTGGGCGATGCGCTCCTTTTTATTCGCAAAAACTGGCGTTGACCCATCCTGATTCCCCTTCAAATGAGACTGACATCCAGCCATCGGTATCTGCTGGCAAGAGGATGACCAGAGCATCGTCCAATTCTGCATATCCTAACGCTTCACAAGTTGATTCAGGGCAAGTGCGGACATAGAGAAAAGTGCTTGTCACTGTACACGACGCGAGCTGAGGCGTGGCAGTTGGCATTGGCATGGCTGTTGGTGATGGCGCAACCTGCGTAGGAATGAGATTGCCCGCTTCGGGAACGTTTTCCGCCCACATCGCAAATTCTTCAGCGGTCATCACGCCTTTGATAGGCGCAGCACCATCGGCAGGAAGATCTGCCGCTTCGCCAGCAGTAAATTCAACAGTACCTGCTTCATTTTCTGCCGAGCATTGCCCCTCAAGACAGGTGATGCGCGCCGCGCCATTTTCTAGATCATAACCAGTGGACATGTAAGAGCCACGCACACCTGCCAAACCTGATGGGGTTTCAACTTCGAGCGTACCGCCGTTGAGAACGATCCAGACTTGCCCGATCTCTATGGTGAGGCGTGTGAGCAGCCCTGTTTCCGTTTCGTGGTTGCTTTCGAGCGTGAAGAGACTCTCAGGACTAAGCCGAATGACTGTTCCGCTCGAAAGATCGATCCGAGAGCGGCTTTCCAGCCCCGTATTGACTTGTGCTTTGACTTTAAGAGTATCGTTCAGCGCTGCTGGTATAAACTCGCTTGCACCAACATGGCGCACACCCACAGCATGGCCTTCAATTTCTGTGATGATCGCGCTTAAGGATTCAGGCACGGGGGTTAATGGTTCACAGGCATGGAGGAAAAACATGAGCATAACAAGGAAAAACAAATAGTATTTTTTCATAAAACCTCTTAAGAAATGAATTTAAAAATAGCACAGTGAAACGCACAGCCTTGCTTTCAGCAGGGTAATGATGAAAGCAGAGTGCTATTATTCCCCGTTTATTTCAGCAAAAATTCCCAACAATGCTTTGTTTGCAGGAATATCGCTCATTGAGTGTCCATAATGAGCATAACGCACTCCCCCCGCTTTATCGACAATCACTTGAGCAGGCATACGCCCCAGTTTGAAAAGTTTTATTTCTTGACCAAATAATTTCAGTACACTATGTTTTGGGTCGGGTAATCCAATAAAGGGGAGGTCATTTTCTTTCCAATATTTGGCGAAGGCTTTTGCGTTTTCGGGTCCGACAACCAAAATAACGGTCTTTTCTGATTCAAATTTTGCAAAATCGCGGCGCAACTGCGCCATGTGCGCGCGGCAGTATGGTCATAGAAAGCCACGGTTGAAGACGAGCAGAACATTGCTTGTTGGGCGGAATCCAGATAAGGTCACGGAGCGCCCGGTGAAATCGTCCAGCGTGAAATCTGGAGCGGGGGCATTGATCTCTATTTTTGCCATTTATATTTATCCCTATATTGAATTTCAACTTCAGGCGCTGCACCCGTTTTTGTGATATTCTCCCACAGAATTTTGAGTAAGCCAAAAATCGGTGTCCACTTTTTCATCATTCTATATTCAACAAAATGCTTTTTATTATTTTCTAACAAACGTACCAGTTTTGCGGCGGGAGCTTGGGGCGGTTTTGCCAACATGCGTAGTACAAAGCCAAAATTCTTGCCTGTCCCTGCCTCTTCGCTGCCAATAAAGGTTGGCTGGGTGAGCATTTCGGTGAGCATCATGCCCGGGCTAAAACCGATCACTTGAACACCCTGCCCTTTGATCTCTTTTGCCAGCGTTCGAGTAAAAGATGTTAGCCAGGCTTTGGTCATTCCGTAAAGCCCCATCGGGCTTGCGGGTTTCAGGAAACTACCTGCTCCATATACGTTGACCAAAACCCCATCCCCACGCGGGAGCATATGCCCGAGCGCGGCTTGCGCTCCGTGAAATGCCCCCAGATCGTTCGTCATAAAGGTTGCCACAGCATCTTCTGGTAGGAAATCCAGAACATCCCCGCCTGCAGTTGAAAAGCCTGCATTATTGATCCAAATATCTATTTGCCCGAATTTTTCGACAGATTTTTCTGCTAATGCGCGGACTTGCCCCTCATCAGATACTTCGCAGGGAATGCCCGCTACGCGCGCGTCATCGGCTTGCAGAGCGTTTAATGCAGTATCTACCGAATTTTGACTTCTACCGCTAATGACGACTATCGCGCCTTTTTTGAGCATTTCTTCGGCAATAGAATAACCAAAGCCGCGGGTAGAGCCGGTGATAACGACAACTTTCTTTTCCAATTTTGACATTCGCATCCCTCCAAACAGATTTGAATTTATGACCTGATCTTCTGCGGAATAGCAGCGAAGAAAAACGCAAGCGCTACAAGACCAAATGCAGACCATATGGCCGTGGTAATAAATCCACTATCCGGGAATTTGACACCAATACCAGCCAATGCCCAGAGTAGTACGGCTAAATAGGCGACATCTTTTTGACGCAGGCTCATTGCCCAAGCGAGTATTGCTACAACGAGCAGGATGATGACCATCCAGACTTCAGCGCTGACCCCGAATTGTCCCCAATTGAAAAAATACAGCACATCGCTGATATTTGCAATTGTAGCAACGGATATCCAGCCGAGATAAATACTAAAAGGGATTTGGGCAAACCAGCGTTCTGCAGGTTGGATAGTATCTTCATCACTCCGCAACCCTTTATAGGTAAAGAGAAGCGAAATTAATAAGGTCACCATTGCCACCACGGTGAGGGCGAAGATTTGGTAATGCCAGAAGAAAATCCAGGCAGCATTGGCCAAATTGCCCACCACAACCCACCAGCCAATGCGCGCTAAACGCGGATTTTCGCGTTGTGCAGGCAAGGCTTGGTATATCGCAAAAGAGATCAGCCCAATATAGATTAAACCCCAGATCGAAAAAACATACCCCGCAGGAACAAAGTAGGTTTCAAAACTGTCTGAGATTTCACCAGTGGTTAGCCCGTTAAGGGGCAGGGCATTTGCAAGTCCGTTGATCGTTATCGTTAATATTGTGGTTAAAATGATTGAAATTTGTTTGCTGATATTTTTCATTTCTGTTCTCCAATATGGCGTCTAGTTGCCAATTTTCGATAGGTAAAAAGAAGGTTAAGGCCAAGTCTTCCAAAAAGCAGACGGGTAAATAAGCTACGCAATCCTTCGGGGTGCGTATATTCTACTTTTTCTTGAATACGGGTCTTTTCTTCATCGATAGATTCAAAAGAATGCGTATGTTTCCAATATTTCATTGGACCTTTTTCCTGTGTGTCTGTGAATCCGTTAGTGCTTATATTACTATGAATAGCTCGCCAGCGGATGGGAATTGGTCCTAGCCAAAGTGTGAATTCGGAGATGGAATTTTCTGCCATCGGGTCAACTTGATGTAATTGCACGATCATTGGGCGCGGGCTGAGCTTCTTAAGCGCGCTTGTATCTTGATGGAAAGCTGCAACATCTTCAAGTGGTGCATTAACAGTAAAGTTGTACTTAAATATTCGCATCTGCTATACGAGCTTAATCTTAAGCGCAGTATATTTTGCTTTGCGTAACTTGCCCATTGTCTGAAAACCGTTAAATGCAAGTCCATATTTCTTTTTTAGCAATTTTGTCACATGTTTTAAGGCTCCCGGGGATGCATCGGCGGTTGCGTGAGCATCCATCCACTCTCCAGTCGGCTCGCCGCTCGCGGTAGATGGTGTGATTTTGACCGAGCCATTATTACCGATCCGTTTTGCTTTCCAGGAACTTGCTTCTGTCCAGACGTAAAATGCGTTCCCTTCTTCAACAAACCAGACGGGTGTTTTAACGCCTACGCCGCTCTTGCGAAAGGTTTCGAGATTGATATATTGTTGATCTTTAAATTGTTCTTTCATTTTTCCTTCTTTTATTTTCTAGAGCTTGGGAATCAAAACAGGCGTATTTTTCTTGTATTCTTCGTAATCTTCCTGTCCACCCCATTTTTCATCGGCGCGTTTTTCGAGCATTGGAACACCGCTAACGCGAGTGAGCAATAAAGTAACGAAGATGGGGGAGATGAGAGCGATCCACTGCCAGCTCTGCAAAACGGGAACAGCGATCAGCATCACACCAATCCAAAGAGTGATCTCGCCGAAATAGTTTGGATGGCGTGAGCGTGCCCATAAACCGGTATTAATGAACTTGCCTTTATTCGCTGGATCTTTACGAAAAGCAGATTTTTGATTATCAGCGACCACTTCGATCGCAAAACCGAAGAGCCAGATCAGTCCACCGAGCAAGCCCCAAATACCTAAAGGTTTATGCGTGGTACTGGTCATCGCCATTAATGCAGCAAGAACAGTGAAGGTGACCCACAAGCCTTGCAACGTCCAGACATGGAAAAAGCGCACGAATGATGGTTTGATATCATCAAAGCGTCCGTCCTTACCGTCTTTTTGGATGCGGCTAAAGAGGAATGTCCCCAAGCGGAATGCCCATGCCAAGACAACAGCTAGCATCAAGAAGGAACGCGCATCTCGTGCGGCAGGGTTGAGGAAAAATGCCAGCAAGATGGTGGTGATATAGGTGATGCTTCCCGTCAGGTCGAAAAACTTTTCGGTCTGGTTTTTATAGGCCGGGATAAAGGCTATCCAATTGACCAGAAATGCCCAGCCAACCAAAACGCCAAAAAGGGGTAAATTGCCAATTTTTACGCTGTATAAGCTACCTGCAAAGGCGATGCCTACAGCGATTAATACTTCTACAATACTTGCAATCAGGTATTTCTTTTCAGTTTCATTCATTTTATTTTCCTTTTGAATATTCGAAGTGACTGTCACTTGTTTGAATAAATTAATTTTCAATAAATGCGATTGTTTCTTTCAAAATCCAGGCTTGCTCTTCTTCACGCGAGATAGTTGCAACCCCATCCCCGGGCTGGATACCGTACCAACCAAATTGAGCATGATTTGCACCTTCCATTTCTACCCAAACTGTGTCGGCGGGGAGACGATTATCTGAAATACGAATTTCTTCTACACCACCATCTTCTGTTCCATAAATGGATAAAACTTTCAGGTCGGGGATAATGCTCAGGTCGGTGCCTTCAGCAGAATAAGATGCCCACAAGAATAACCCGTCTACTTTAGATGCGTTTGCGGCCACATATTCTGCTGCCATTGCGCCGCCGAGCGAATGCCCGCCGAGATACCACGTCTCGATTTCTGGATTTGCTTCTATAATTTCATCTGCAACATTCATGTCAAAGACAGCTAAATTGAGTGGCATCGGCGGCAGAATGACCAAATAGCCATTTCGCGCAATTTCTTTTGCCAAAGGCGTATAAGCGCGTGGATCAACGTGTCCGCCCGGGTAAATGATGACGCCCGTTTTTGTTGATGTGTTAATCGGGCTGAACACCATCCACTTTTTGTTGATGACGAGTACGTCATTGTCGCTTTCTAGAGCGGCTAATGCTTCAGGCATCGCTTCAAGGGGCGTATTTCCCCACCAAACAAAGCCAATGGTGGCTAGTACTAGAATAATGATGATGCCGATGGAAATTCTTTTGAGCCAGGTTTTCATATTTTCTCTTTTCAATTATCGTGTCTCTTTTTGAAGTGCTTCACGCTGCCGCCGATATTCAATAATCGGCGCATCAGCTTTGATCGGTTTTTCATTATTGTCACGCAAGCTGCTGATCAAGGGTCTATGACTTTCAACAATACCACGGTCTTGATGAGCAATGTGAAGATTCGATGGCATAGAAAGTTGAGTGATGAGCTTTCCTAAGAGCGGCACAGATAAAAATTTTTGATAAAAACGTAAATAAAGCAACGTGTTTTCGTCATCAACAGGCACAAAAGCGGCTAGGATTCGCACATCTTCGTTGATATGGTTCTGCCAGAGATTAGGCATGATAAATTCAAGATGCACCTGTCCATCGCGCGGCTCCAAATTGTCTGCAGAGCGGGGTTTGCTGCCATCGTCAACGCGATTGAAAACATAGGTACACATCATCTTCTTGTCTTTCCAAACTACTTTAGGACCATCTACTAGCGTGCGGTTTCCGCGCCCAATGGTGTTGTGATGAACAAAAGGCAGATGAGCTACATCAAGCTGGTTTTCGATCACACGCGAATAATGTGCCTTCCAAGGGTCTATCGCAGAGCCGTAGA
>JABGQU010000190.1 GCA_018648605.1 Anaerolineae bacterium
TCAGTGGACGGCATGCTCCGGAATCCGTGGACGATATGCTCCGGATTTTGCAAATCATGGCTTCGTCAGCACAATCAAGAAGTTAAACAAACAAGAAAGGGCACAAGACTTTTAGCCGTCCTTCTGCCAAAGAAAAGTCCATGGCTCAACCCGATTGAACCTCGCTGGGTGCATGCTAAGAGAAAAGTAGTGGAACCAGAAAAGAAACTCTCTGCTCAAGAGCTTTCACGAAGAGTTTGTGCTGTTTTCGACCAGCCTGTACTACCTTGGATAACTAATTCCAAAAATACTGTTTGATTATGCACTAGAGAGTCCGATCTGTATTCCTATTCAACTCATCAATCAACTGGTAGGAAAAATCACCAAGTGATTCTAATATCACATCAGCATATTTGACTTGCTCAGAAGATAAGGGGAAATTTGGATCGGGGATATTGATCACGACCATAATTGCCCCTCGCCCGGGGAGCACGCCAAGGGGAGAATCTTTAAGGCACAGGCATCTCTCGGATGCAACGCCCAAGCGTTTCGCAGTTTCAAGATAAATCGCTGGGTCTGGTTTGCCGATACCGATTTCGTTCGCATATAGGATAACTTGAAAACACCCCTTTAATTCTGGCGATTGCGTGACAATATCGATCAACTTACGCGGAGAGCCTGATGCCAACGCTACGGGATAGTTCTCCGCTGCCCACTATATTACTTCTACCGCATGGGGTGAAAGGGGATCTTCTCTGTATACAATACCATTATTTGGTCGATGATTTCCCTTTGCAGTTCAGCAGGCGTTAAATCCAATTCCAAATGCTCGATCATACACTGCGTCCACTCGTCTGTGCTGACGCCTATGACGTTGAAGTGGTCTTCTTTTTTCCACTCCTTACCAACCCGGTCAGCGAGCGCAACGCGGGCATTATTCCGAATCGGCTCTGAATCGACCAATAAGCCGTCCATATCAAAGATAATTGCCTCAATTTTCATGGTTATATTTTACCCATTGCTACCCTTAATTCCGTCGGCAAGGAATCTCTCACTTCCCATGTCTCGATATGCTCAACGGATTGACCGGGCTCAAGGCGCACGAAAGGCGCCAGGCTTTCCAGTTCCAAGAAATCTTCGTTGCAATAGATCTCGGCATTGCTGTTGTTGTCAGGATAATTTGCATTGGTCTGGGCAGCAAAGGTTTTCTTGAAGAGTACCCCATCGATCCAATATGCCAGCCAGCCGTGTGTGTTGAAATACCCCATTTTGAAGGGTGGCGCGGATTCTGCGTTGAAAGTGGTGTATTCATCCTGCAACTTCAGGCGCGGATCGGTGAGTTTTGCATAGGGCCAAAAGGAAAGCTGTCGATTTGCTAAAAGCCCGGCAGGGTCGGCGTTCTCCATTCGCAGGGGCAAGATAACAGTACCGCCCAAGCGGAGTTGTGTGATCGCCCAAGGAGCGAGTTCGACTGTCCACAGGCCGTTGTTGGTCAGTCTATGGGTCAGGTTCACGGTCGGAGCAGCAGAAGCAAGTTGAATATCGATGCGCTTTCGAATTCCAGTCCCAGATTCTGTTGGGGCTTCGAGGCTGACGCCATCCTGTATATCCGTGACCGTTATCTCATGACTATCCGGAATATAGGTGCGCGGCATGGATTCGGGTGCATGCCAGAGACGATGTCCGCCGTGAAAATGAAAATCACCGTACTCGGTGGTAATTGGCTGGAGGTGGCTGAGATCGGCAAAGATGTTCTTTTTGCCTTTGGGTTTCAAGCCTATGATGCGTAAGACATCTGTGCGATATTCGAGTTCTAAAAAGTCGTTGGAGAGTGTTTTTGTATTCATCGTGTTATTTGAAAAGAGCCTCTCAACAGAGGCTCTTTTGGATAAGTGGATTAAAGACCCTTGTTCAGGTGGTAGTAGAGATCGTTCCAGCGCAATTTGTCGCGGAATTCTGGGATGCGGGTGTTCTCGTCGATGAGCAGGAATTCGATACCGGCCATATCGGCGAAGCTTTGCAGATGTTCGGTAGTAATTGCGTAGCTGAAGCTAGTGTGGTGCGCGCCGCCAGCGTAGATCCATGCGGCGGCAGCGACTTTAAGATTCGGGCGCGGCAGCCAAAGGGCGCGCGCAACAGGAAGATTGGGCAGTGGCTCGTCAGTCGGGACGACATCGACGACGTTGGCTACAAGCCGGAAGCGGTCGCCCATATGCATCATGGATGCACCAACGGCAGACACGGGCAGGGTTTTTAGTTTTGAAACGGTGGGATACAAAGTTGGGAACATCTTTTTTTTCTCCTATAGAAAAACTCCCTACCCAATTTCTGGCAGGGAGTTGCTTGACGATTTAGAACGCATGTGCTATTATTGTCTTGCTGCTCAGAAGGATGCCCCCCTCATCCTTCTGGGTTGCACTATTTAACGGGGAGTTTGCAATTGTCACGGCAGAGCAGCCACGATATGGGACTGAAATGCCGCAATAAAGATCGGGGCAAAAATACGGAAGGCAGCCAGAACACCGGTCGCAACCAGACCTGTTAGAGCGAGCCACTCGACCAAGCCATGTCCGGCTTCAGAACCCTTATCTCCACCATCATCGGAAACCAGTAGCGCAATATTGCCATCGGGATCGACGATCCCATCACTGCCGATCAGCCAGCCATCATTGGCGGAAACTGCTTCTACGGCGACTTCAAATTCTTCTTCGTTTACAACTGCGGGAATATTCGTGGTAGTCATGGTCTTTCTCCTTGTGCCACAGGCACGAAAAAGCCCTGTGAAGGTTTTTCTCCACAGGGCGGGTTAGTTAGGGTGCCAGCGACTTGCTGGCGATCGGTTTTGTTGAAATGTGCAGGCGCTACTCAATATTTGCAGGTAGCGCCTGTTTCTGTTTTTGTACGCCCCCTTTTGCGTGATGTAGGTTCTGGTCTTGATCAAACCGCTATACCAGAACCACTCGAAGTATTGAGCAAGCTTGAAATACTTTTCGTAGATGCCATCGGCTTCTCCGGGAAGACCTCATCCACATAATGCCCTTGGGTGCTGCCTTCGTAATTCCAGCGCACATCACTGGACTGGCTGAAAGCGATCCCTTCGGCAATTTCCTGCGCTTCCTGCGCAATCTCTTCTTTCGAACCGCTCAGGGTTTTGGAACGGTACACAGGCGTATCCTCCCAGCGGTCTGCCTGTGGAACGCGAATTTTGAACTCAACGGTCTTTTCCATGAGACTTCTCCTTAAAGTCAAACAGGCGCACCGAGGGGTACGCCTGTTTCATAGATGGATTTGGTTGGATAAAACGGTGAGGGAAAACGCTCAGCGGAGGAGCGCGGATCGGGTGGCTTTTATTCATCTGCGTCAAGCCTCAACTACGTCATACGCCATTAGCTTGTGGGCATGTTTCTCCAGCCAATCGGCATCCAGCAAAGGCGGCTCTTCTTTCGGGATGCTG
>JABGQU010000041.1 GCA_018648605.1 Anaerolineae bacterium
AGTGGACGGCATGCTCCGGAATCCGTGGACGATATGCTCCGGATTTTGCAGAAAGGAGACTCCCTTGTCATCTGAAGTTCATCTGTCTTCACGAGAATCTTTTATTCTCCGCTTTTGGCGAGAAAATAATTCTCAAGAAAATTGGCGTGGACAGATACAACATGTAAGTAGCGGTCAAATAACTCATATTCAAAAACTTGATGAGCTTATAGAATATCTCAATGAATACTTAGAGGAAATGCCAAGCAAAGCTACTGGTATTCGATAAAAGGATCATTATGAATAAAAAAAATATTTCTCTATTATCAGCAGTAATTATTCTTACCATCGGCGCGTGCAGTTTACCTTCAAGCAATTTATCTGAGCAGGCAATTACAAATACAGCCATTGCTCAAACTGTGCAAGCTGTATCAGGCGGCAGGGATAATACAGTAGCAACCCCAAGACCAAGTAAAACACCACAAAGCGGTGTTCAGCCTGCAAGTGGGAGTCAGAGCAACATCCCAACCCCAACAACGATCCCGCCAAAACCCGCGCCCGCAGCAGGTGCGAATTCCGCACCCGTTTCAGGAAACTTACAAGTAGATTATGTCAACTATCTCCCATCGAACACTGTCTATTATGGGAATTGTTCCGGCGGAGAAGATACGCTCGTGCATGTTGAGAGCGCTCTTTCCCCGCTAGATGATGTTAAAGAAGTTTTGCTTTGGTTCGATATTTCTGACCCAACAGGCATTGTCTATACTGGCTCAGTATCGATGTGGCAGCTTGGCATCGGCGATTATGCGGGCGATATTGATATTGGGCAAATTGCCCCGAATGCAATGAATGGAAACGATGGCTCAGTTACTTTTTGGGTTGAAGTCGTGGACAAGAATAGTGCCAGCATCCATAGCAATAATGCTTATAGTCTTAGTATTTGGGTTTGTGGTGGCGGTGTATTGGGTCCCCCTCCTACCGGTGAAGCGGATATAGTCTCTTTCTTTGGTCCTGCCAGAGTAACAGCCGGTGATATAGTGCTTATAGAGTGGGATGTTTTCAATGCCTGCAAGGTCTTTCTGGATGGCAATGAAGTTAATCACGCTGACACCCTTGGCTACTCTGTTCCTTCAAATGAAGGCAATACGACATACACTCATTCATTAGTTGCCTGGGGAGCAAGTTGCGATAATACTACTGAAAAGACTTCGCAAGTCTCCATTCAAGTCAGTGCTGCCGGAGGCAATAATAATGGTGGTGGCAATAACGGAGGGAATGCTGGAAATGGTGGAGATACCGTCGTTCGCTTCCATAACAACTCTTCGCACCATATTGTGGAATTGCAGATCGACGGACAGGAAGTAATCTTGACCGAAGCGCAAACTATTCTGGCTAATGGTGGTTATTTGGATATAACCGTACCTGCTGGGAGCCATAACTATGCCGCTGGTGCCGGTTTTTGGAGTGGTGGACTAAAAAACTCTATATACCCCATGCCGGGCGGTAGTTTTAGCGATCAGTCTAGATCCGTCACAATTAATGACCCGAGCATTACTCAGATCATGACTCAATACGGCAATAGTGGTTATTTTGGCGGATTTTACTGGGATAACACAACTCCCTATTGCGCAGCTTTTAATTTCTATTCTGACGGCAGCTTTGATTTCTATATTGATGGCACGTGGAATGACAGCGGAACCTATAGCTTGGTACAGCGACAACCTGGCTCTTACGGTGTTGTATTTAATGTTTCATCAGGTAGCGAGCAGTTTAATGGCACCTATTACTACTCTGGTGCTGCGGCTGGGTTCATGTATATGAATAATGGCCCTGCGGGTTCGGAACAGATTGACTATGTGTTCAATGGCGGCTGCTAAGCCAAAGTTTTCTAAGCAATTCATAAGTTGAAATCACTAATATAAATAGAGAGGTAGAAAATGAACAGAAAAACTATTGTAGTCACTATTTTAATCATTGGTTTGTTAATAAGTGCGTGTACGCTCTCCTCAGTGGCGGCAACGGAATCTGCACCGGGCAGCGCACCAGGATCACAAACGGGAGCAACTTCCACACAAGCGAGTAGCGGGGTCGCAGCCCCGCCGACAAATACGCCTTCACAATCAAATAATGCGAATACGCCGTCGCAACCATCGTCCCAAAACAATCCGCCGCCGACGGCAGCGCCTACAAAGCCAGCATCTTCAGGAAGTTCAAACTCATCCGGTTCGTCTAGTAGTCCGCTGACGATTAGCAATCTCACGCTGTATCCGCAAAATGCTGTTTATTATGGAAATTGCTCCAATGAGGAAACAATGGCGAATGTTCAGGCAACGCTTGATCCGCTTGATAAAGTGACCTCTGCAACAATTTACTACGCGTACACTGGTCCTTCAGGGACGTATGGGAATTACTCTGCCGACATGTATCAGTTGGGTATCGGTGATCATGCCGCAGATATTGATGTAGGCTTAGAAGCTGATTTCCCGCTTGGCGGCGACGATGGCACGCTGGAGGTCTATATCCATGCTGTAGACAAGGATGGCAATACGGTCGATAGCAATTGGTTATCGATACCAGTAAAATATTGCGGCGATATGGTAGGACAGCCGCCTTCGGGAGATGTTCCCAGTATTTCTTACTTTACAGGTCCAGCCAGCGCAACTGCTGGAAACACGATCACTCTGGAATGGGAAGTTTTAAATAGCTGTAAGGTCTTTTTGGACGGTGACGACACTAATCTTGGTATGGGGGTTTATAGTTACAAGATACCAACAAACTGGGGCGGGCAGAGTTACCGTCACACACTGACTGCTTGGGGAAATAGCTGTGACAGCAGCTCTGAGGTAATTGCCTATCATGATATATGGATCGACACGCTCCCCACAACCATAGCAACAGGCTCGGGGAATCTAAAAGATAGCCTCAGCCTGGATTTCGGCGATGGCAATGGCGACGATGTGATCTTTGACCATCAAGCCAGCGATATCGTTTTATATACTGTCTGGGGTTCAGAGCTTAGAGTTTATAGCAACGGGATAGAACCAAGTATTGCACAGTGTATTGCCGAGATAAATCTGGGCACATATTCGACAGTGAGTATTGATGCTAATGACTATATCTGTTATAGGACAGGCTCAGGGAATTATGGCTATTTGGAGATCATGGGGATGTTCCTTGACTTTGATAACAGAACCAACTCGTATATCGATGTTTCATACTATACAGAGGTAAAACCATAATTCATTAGAGAGTAATGCCCCTTTGCAAAGGGGCATTACTCTCTAACCCCATATGAGAAAGAGGTCGTATTCGCTAAACAAGGAGAAAGATATGAGATCCAAGCGTTTTTTATATTTGATATTAGTTCTCGCTTTGTCACTTGGTGCCTGCAATGTGCCTGACAATTCTGAAGCGCTTACCCCCATCACTAAGCCGGAAGATACCCAAGCCGATCAGATCGAAGAACCTATTGAACCCACACCGTATTCAGAAGAAGTTAGAACTTCGTCCAATATCATTACATCGGGTGAGGTTGAAATCCTAAATCTCGAGAGTTTTGATTTTGTAACTGGCGAAAAAGGGATACAGACGGGGGGCGATCTTTATATCCGCACAGCAGATACAAGTGATTGTGGCTCAGCAGAAATTTGGGCAAATATTCCTCCACAAGGAGGCGGTTTATTTCTTTTTAGCGGTATGAATGGAGATCTCTCCACCATTGACCCTGCAAGCATGGGGCTTAGAGATGCAGATTTCTCCCCGTTTTGTGTAGAGTTGCTGGTTGATGGGGTTTATCTATACAAGCGGAACGTTTCTCCTGGGGATTATGTGATTTTCCGCGTAATCAATTTACTCCCTGAAGCCGTAAGCCTCTCATATATCGTGATCAACGCAAAACTTCCTGAAGCTGAAAGCATAATTGTGCAACAAGAAGTTGGCACGCCTGATTCTTTCACTCTTCCTGCCGGGCAAAGCATCCCTGTTTATGACAGCCCCAATAGCGAAAGCAGCGGAACATTCGAAGTAGAACTTTTCTTTACCATCATTGAAGAGCGCGATGGCTTTTTGAACGTCTCCTGGGATGCTTCCAATGGAAGCACTTATGATGCCTGGATTAAAAAGGATGATGTGGCTGTCTTCATGGCAGAAGATTTTTCATTATGCCCCTTCATATTTACGCTAACAAATTACACACCCAAAGTCTTCCCCGCTCCAGATGGAAGCCAGCCAAAAGGCGTTTTCGCCTTCGACGCGTTGGTTGACTTAAGCTCTGAACCTGTAACCATCGAACAGACAGAAGCCACGTTTCAGGATGCCAGTAATATTCTTTTCAACCTAACGGGTTTTACAATCCAGTTGAACAACTTCGGCACAGTCAAGTTTACGCAAGAGCAACCGCCAGAATATTATATGCGTGATAGCATCCCAGAGTGCTATATTGATCAAAAAACTGATGCTGAAATTCCTGATAGCCTCTTGATCTTCTCGTATGGCTCCGATAACTACGCCCGCACAATGGGAGGTTTTACATATACGATCGAAGGTTCATCCACATTCAAAAATCATTTTGTAGATGCCTTTGGCGATGAAAATCTTGTTTACGTAATGTTTAACCATTACAGCCATAAATATGCACGCTGCGGCTACGATGAGACCGGCGAAACGATCATTAGCGACGTCTCGGTTGGCGGCGAATGCAGAAATCAGCCGGGCACAGCCTGTGTGATGAATAACGGCTATTCAATGTGTGCAACAGCCGTAAACGATCTATATGCCTCTACGCCAAATTATTTCAGCGCGTCCACTGTTATTCATGAGATCATGCACTCCTTTGGACTGCATGGCAATATGGACCATTACGGCACACAAAACTGCACAGACGAAATGAAAAAGCTCAACAATTCCTGGGAAGCTGTTGACAATGATGCTGAAATCTACAATGTCATGTGCCCCTATGTTTACGACAATTTTGCTAATGGCTATCGCCCATAATTGATTTTATAAAACTCGAGAAAAAGCCATCCAGAGAAATCAATTCTGGAGGGCTTTTTAAAATTATCAAACACTCAACTCTTTAGCTCTTTCGCTTCCTGCCAAAGGGCTTCCATTTCATCCAAGGTCATCTCTGTCATTGGGTGCCCCTCTTTGCGGGCGTGTTTCTCAATATAGCTAAAACGATATTTGAAACGGATATTTGCCTCGCGCAGCGCAGATTCAGCATCTACGCCCTGCCAGCGCGCAAAATTGACCAAAACAAAAAAGAGGTCACCAATCTCGGATGCAAGCTCTTCGGTATTCCTTGCTTGGCGTATTTCTTCGATCTCTTCCATCAGCTTATCTAATACCCTATCAATCTCAGGCCAATCGAAGCCAACTCGCGCAGCCCGATCTTGATATTCTTGTGATTGATTCAGCGCAGGAAATGATAAGGGGACACCGTCTAAAATCCCTTTTTCCTGCTCCCCATTCTCGCGTCGCTCCTGCTCCTTAAGTTGCTCCCAGTTTTTGAGCACCTGCCCAACCCCATCTACTTCCGTTTCCCCAAAAACATGCGGATGCCTGCGCACGATCTTGTCGTAAATACCTCTGATAATGTCGTTCATCGTAAAAGCCTTGCTCTCGCTGGCTATCTGTGCATTTAGCACGATTTGCAGAAGCAAATCACCAAATTCTTCTGCCATACCTGCGGGATTATTCGCGTCCATCGCAGCAAGGGCTTCGTAGGATTCTTCGAGTAGATGTTGGCGCAAACTTTGGTGAGTCTGCTTTCTGTCCCAAGGGCAGCCATCGGGGGCACGGAGGTGAGCAACAATCTCTTGAAAAGCGGTTAACGATGTCCCCGTTTCGAGGGGCGGGATGTAGATGGCGCTCACAGGAACATCAAGCTCTTTTGCACCGAGCAAGCCCAAATTTACGTTCGTGACGTTATTATTTGCGTTGGCAACACGCACTGGGTGCGCATCTGAATAAATCGTCTGTAAAACTTGCTGAATTTTTATCAAATCCTGCTTTTCAACACCACGCAATAAGACAGGAAGATCCACTGAAAAGGGTGGCACATGTGCATCCTGAAATTCAGCAGCATCACAGATCGTAAATCTTGGTGCATTTTCGAGACCGAAGGTGGTCAACATTTCTTGAAGGTTAAGCATGGTTACTCCTTCATTGCTACTAGCTTAAAAGGCAAAACCTAATGCTCAAAAAAGCATTAGGCTCTGTCATTTCTATTAAAAAAATCTTAACGCTTGGTGTAAGTTGGAGCCTTGCGAGCGCCCTTGAGACCTGGTTTCTTACGTTCCTTGACCAAGGGGTTACGAGTAAGGTAGCCGCCTTTGCGCAAGGGGGGTTGCAGATCAGGGTTCGATTTAACAAGCGCACGCGCCAAACCAAGCATAACGGCATCGGTCTGACCAGTTACGCCACCGCCCTTAACTAAAACGGTTACATCGTAAGATTCACGTTTTTCACCAGAAGCAGCAAAGGGAGCCAAGATAGCATCTGTGTCGCCATGACGGGTGAAGTAGGCTTCAATTTCTTTCTCGTTCACAATGAATTTACCACTCCCGTTCATTACACGAACGCGGGCAGAGCTTTCTTTGCGACGACCAATACCTTCAAAATATCGTTCAGCCATAATACCTTCCTATTTTCTCTATTTCAACGACTCAGGGTTCTGCGCTTCATGCGGATGTTCCGCCGTTGCGTAAACCTTGAGACGTGTAAGCAGGTGACGCCCTACTTTATTGTGCGGGAGCATACCCCAAACAGCCGAGCGAATCACACGATCTGGATGTTTGGCGAGCTGGTCACGCAAAGTGATAGTTGTCAGACCACCCGGATACCCTGAGTGGCGGTAATATTTTTTTGTATCCAATTTGGAGTTGGTGCGCGTACCAGTTACCTGAACACCGCCAGCATTGGTTACGATCACAAAATCACCCATCTCTACGCCAGGCGTATAGGTCGGTTTATGTTTTCCCAACAAAACGGTGGCAATACGAGTCGCTAAGCGACCCAAATTTTCACCATTGGCGTCCACCACATACCAACTGTGTTGGATCTCATCTTTCTTAGGGTAATACGTTTTATCCACTTCGTCTCTCCACTTGCTAAATAAGACTTTATTTTTCGAGTTTCAAATTCAGATTATCAGAATATGATACTTCAACCAAACTCAAACCATTCGATGGTGCGAGTCCGCTCGGCACTTCAACTTGCTCGGCTAAAGCACGGGCAAATATCTCCACTGGGAATTTTCCCTGTGCTATTACAACTTGTGCGTGGACAAGCCTACGCACCATGTGGTAAAGAAAAGCATTCGCCTGCACTTCAAAGTGCCATTCATCTTCTTGCTGTTGCCAACTTGCCTGCATCAGATGACGTTCTGTGCCTCCTCCGGGACGGGGGGGGGAACCGAAGGCAGAAAAATCATATATGCCGGGCAACATGGCTGCCAACGCGTGCAATATCGCACCATCTACGATTACGGGATGAACCCGCCAAGCGTAGCGCTCCCGTAATGGGTCACGCTGTTTTTGGCAGAAGATGCGATAACGGTAACGTCGGGCAATCGCGTCAAAACGAGGATGAAACTTCGCTGGCACAATCTGCACCTGACGGGCAGCCATATCGGTTGGCAAATTGGCGTTTAAAGCATTGGTCAGATCTTCGAGACTATGCTTCCAGTCTAAATCGAAGGCCGCCACTTGCCCTGAAGCATGAACGCCTGCATCTGTGCGTCCTGCCATAAGGGCAGAGCTTTCGCGCCATCCCAATTTATAGAGAGCATTTTCTAACTCGCCCTGTACCGTTCGATGGGATTTTGCCTGCCGCTGACTACCGAGAAACTCGGTACCGTCATAAGCAAGGATAATCTGGTAACGTGCCACTTTCAGTTATCAGTATTCAGTTACCAGCATTTTAAACACTGAAAACTGCCTACTGTTCACTACGATCTACTCTTCAACCAGTTCAAGCAAAACCATATCGGCACCATCGCCTTTGCGCGGTCCGAGTTTCAACATACGGGTATAACCACCGTTGCGATTAACAAAACGTGGGGCAATATCATCAAAAAGTTTGGGGAGCATCTTATTCCCGCCCAAGCGAGCCGCTATTAAACGACGTGCATGTACTTTTTGAGCATCTTCCGCTTCAATGCTATTACGTGCCACCGTAATCATCTTTTCAGCCTCACCACGAATGGCTTGGGCTTTCGCTTTTGTGGTTTTGATCCGCTCATGCTCAAAAAGCTGCTTGATCAAAGTGCGACGCAATGCAATGCGCGCGCCTTTTGTGCGATTTAATTTTTTTCCTGCTACTTGATGTCGCATCTTAATTACTCCGCGTTGTCTTCTGTCTCATCTTCATCGGACATATAGCCCTTTTCGCGCATTTTCTGGCGCAATTCATCAAGGCTCTTCTCACCAAAATTACGGATGGACATAATCGCCTGGTCGCCTTTTTCGAGCAAATCTAAGACGTCACCTACCGTAATAATGCCTGTGCGTTTCAACGAATTGAAAACACGCACTGAAAGGTCAAGAGCTTCTACCGGGGTCTCAGCAACTTCGCTGGTCACGCGGCTTTCTTCATCTGCCTCTTCAATTACTGCCATCAGCGATTCTTCACTCACGCCAGCAATATGTCGCAGATGCTCAATGAGAACCTTGCCAGAAGTGCTTAACGCCTTTTCAGGGGCGAGGGTGCCATCTGTCCAGATTTCCAGAAGCAACTTATCATAATTTGTACTTTGTCCAACACGCGCTGATGTCACTTCCCAATTTACTCGCTTCACAGGGCTAAACAACGCGTCGACAGGCATTTCGCCAATCGGCATGTGTCCACCACGTTCATTTGCGGGGGAATAACCACGTCCGCGCGCGACGGAAAATTCGATGTCCAGCTTCGCGTTATTATCATCCACCGTGAACAGATAAAGTTCTGGGTTAACAATTTCGATTTCTGGGGGCGCAATAATATCTGCAGCAGTGACAACGCCCTCGCCACGAACTTCCAGATGCATACGGGTGCTATCAACACCATCCAATTTCATGCGGATCTGTTTGACCTGCAACATAATCTGGATGACATCTTCGCGCACACCAACTACATCTGTGAACTCATGCAAAACGTCAGCTATCCGCATAGAGGTAACGGCAACACCACTCAGCGAGGACAAAAGAGCCCGTCGCATTGCATTGCCGATAGTGGCGCCGTAGCCTCTTTCCAGCGGGCTGATAACAAACTTACCGTAATTGCGAGATTCAGCTTCTCTCTCAATTTTTGGTATAACCATATTCGTGATACCCGTCACGGTTCACCTCTCCCTATCTAAGCAGATAAGGTGCTGCCTGGATGGAAAACCCATCCAAGCCAGCACTCTCTCTTCGTTAGCGTGAGTAATATTCAACAATGAGCTGTTCGTTCAAGCTACCATCAATTTCAGAACGCTCAGGCAAACGCCCAACCTTCCCTGAAAAAGCTTTTGTGTCGCGCTCAAGCCAAGCCGGAACATTGCGCTTTTCGATCACATCATTCAGGCTTTTGAAATAGGTCAGCTTACGGGAACCTTCACGCACAGACAATTCGTCGCCATCTTTGAGCAACATTGAAGGAACGTCGGTGCGACGACCATTAACAATAAAATGCCCATGTGTTACCAACAAACGTGCTCCAGCGCGGCTAGAGGCAAATCCCATGCGGTAAACAACATTGTCAAGGCGTGACTCGAGAATTTGTAACAAATTCAAACCAGTCAGACCACGACGTCCATTAGCAACCTTATAGTAGCGACTAAATTGTCGCTCCAAGACACCATAAACTCGACGTGCGCGCTGCTTGGCTCGCAATTGACGACCGTAATCCGACTCACGTCCACGACGGCGGCTCATATTACGACCATGCTGACCAGGAGCATAATCACGTTTATCAAACGAACATTTCGGAGAAAAACAACGATCTCCTTTGAGAAACAATTTCTCGCCTTCACGCCGACATAGTTTACATACCGGCCCAATATATTTCGCCATACTCTTCTTACCTCATTCTCAACTAGACGCGGCGTTTCTTTGGAGGCCGACAACCATTATGGGGTATCGGCGTAATATCAGCAATGGAGCGCACTCGAATACCCGCACTTTGAACAGCACGGATGGCATTTTCGCGCCCAGGTCCAGGTCCTTTGACAAAAATATCAACTTCCTGAATTCCTATTTGCTGAGCAGATTGAGCAGCCTGTTCTGCAGCCAAACGCGCGGCGAACGGAGTGCTCTTGCGCGAGCCTTTAAAACCCGCAGAGCCAGCACTACCCCAGGCAACGGTGTTGCCTTGTAAATCAGTCACGGTGACAATCGTATTATTGAAAGAAGCCATAATGTGCACTTGTCCGACAGACAAACTGCGTTTGGCTTTCTTCTTCGCACCACCGCGACGCGTTGAACGTACATTCTTAGCCATAGTTCCTCGCTATAATAACTCTATTTGGTTGCACCACGACGACGCCCACGACCTGCAACAGTCTTTTTCGGACCTTTGCGGGTACGTGCGTTTGTACGCGTGCGTTGCCCGTTAACAGGCAAACTGCGGCGATGACGGAGACCACGATAGCAGCCGATCTCGATCAAACGCTTAATATTCATCTGCGTCTCGCGGCGAAGATCGCCTTCGAGCTTGTAATTCTTATTAATGAATTCACGCAGAGCCGCCAAATCAGCTTCGGATAAATCTTTAATCCGCTGATCTGGATTTACACTCGTCGCAGCTAAAACTTCTTTAGCACGCGTCCGCCCGATCCCATAGATATAGGTCAAGCCAATTTCAACCCGCTTATTACGGGGAAGATCAACACCTTCGATTCTCGCCATAATTTCAATTAACCTTGTCGCTGTTTATGTTTAGGATTTTCGCAAATTACGAACAATTTGCCTCTGCGCCGAACAATTTTACATTTCGCACAGCGCTTGCGAACAGATGGTGACACTTTCATATTCGTTCTCCTACTTTATGACTGAGCATCATCTCAGCCAAAGCATTGGATTATACTCGTAGATTTCTATTTCGTCTAGCACTCAATTTTATTGAGTATTGTGACAGTTTCTCGGGTTTCAGGTCAAAGGACAGTCAGGATTAGAGGTTCACCTTCGGTTACGGCAATAGAATGTTCAAAATGTGCCGTCAATGACTTGTCTGCAGAGATAACCGTCCATTGGTCAGGCAAGACTTTTGTCTTGGCTGTTCCAACCAACACCATTGGTTCCAGGGCAATGGTAACCCCGGGACGCAATAACAACCCACGCCCTGATGTGCCGTAATTCGGCACTTGCGGGCCTTCGTGCATTTGTCGCCCCACACCGTGACCAGTGTATTCTCGCGTAACGTAGAAGCCACGGCTCTCAACATATTTCTGGATTGCAGCAGAGATATCACCTGTTCGATTACCTGAACGCATTTTATCAATGCCAGCCATCAAAGCTCCTTCGGTTACATTGAGCAGTTCCTGCGCAGCTGATGAAATTTCTCCTACACCAGCTGAAAAAGCAGAATCTGCTACGAAACCTTCAAAGGAGGTGCCGCAATCAATTGAAACAATATCGCCCGATTTTAACTTGCGTTTCTTTGTTGGTATCCCATGTACCAGCTCATCGTTAATGCACACTGTGATGGAAGCAGGGTAGGGATAGGGTCCGGGGTAATTTTTAAAGGGCGATACAGCATTGTGTTTCCGCAGCACTTCCTCAGCAGCCGCGTTGAGATCGGCTGTGGCAACACCTGGTTTTAAAAGTTCTCGGACAGTTGCGTGAACTGTCGCATTGATTCTCCCTGCCTCGCGCATAATTTCAAGTTCTGCAGGGGTTTTAACATGAATTTGTCGTGCCCAATCCATTATTCTTTTATATCCAAAGCAACCAATAAGTCTTCTGTGACTTTGTCTATAGGTTGATTACCTTGAATTTCCACTAATCTGTTTTGTTTACGATAGTAATTTATTAAGGGCAATGTCTTTTCTGCATAAACACACAATCTTTTTTTTGCAGTTTCCACGGTGTCGTCATCACGCTGATAAAGTTCTGAACCATCGATGTCGCAGATGCCTTCTTTTAATGGAGGGCTGTATAGGTTGTGATATACATGTCCACTCGCACGGCACGTCCAACGTCCAGAAAGGCGCGCAATAAGTATTTCATCTGGCACAGTGATGTACGGGACTACTGTTATATCTGATCCTAACTCATTCAGCATAATTTTCGCTGCATCCGCCTGCACAGGGGTACGAGGAAATCCATCTAAAATGGCACCACGCTCACAGTCAGGCATAGATATTCTCTCTTTGACCATTGCAATGGTCACGTCATCTGGAACAAGTTCGCCTTTACTCATGTAGCTATCGGCTAATTGTCCTAATTCTGTTTTACTTCTAATATGTTCTCGAAAGAGATCACCTGATGAAATATGCGCTAAACCTGTTTGCTCTATCAATATATCAGCTTGGGTTCCTTTTCCAGCACCTGGGGAACCGAGCAAGACAATGTAGGTAGCCATTCCAAAAAGTCTCCTTAGCGAATCAGGATTGAATCTTGATAACCGTGTAATTTCAATTCGGCGTCAATGTTTTGGAAGACATCACGCACCACACCAACTACAATCAACAGCCCTGCAGATGAAACCAGGAGCAAGCCGGTTCCTTGTGAAGTAATCGGCATTATAAGTTGCATTAGATAAGGTAGCACTGCGACAAGCCCGAGGAATAACGCGCCAGGCAAAGTGATGCGCCGCTGTACTTTGGTAAGATAACGCTGAGTTGGCGCACCACGACTAATACCAGGGATTTGTGCACCCATACGTTTTAGGTTATCACCATAATTTTGCTGTGCAAATAACACATCGGTGTAGAAGAAGGTAAAAACTACGACCATCAGGAAGTAGAGCAACCAGTAAACACCACCAGAGCCGTCAAAAGTAGCCTGAGTATTTTGCGCAAAGTTAGCAATCCAATCAACATCTGAGTTTAGGAAATAACTTGAGGCAATCGCAGGGAACTGCAAGATCGCGCTCGCAAAAATCAGTGGGATCATGCCAGCCATGTTTACCATCAAAGGCAACGAACCTTTGACGGGCATAGACATACGGTTGCCCATACGACGGCCTGGATACATCACAGGCACGTTACGGCGACCTTGCTGCACAAAAACGATTGCGAAAATCGTCAATGCCAAAATAACAATAGTCATAATAAGCAAGAACCAGCGATTTTGTTCATCCAGCATCAAACGCGTTAGGTTACTTGGCAAAGTTACAACGATACCTGCAAAAATAATTAAAGAAAGCCCTTGCTTGCGCATCCCATATTCAGAGATCAACTCACCCAGCCAAATAGCGAACATCGTTCCACCAGTCATCACGAGCAAAACCGTGATCGAGGATAGAATAAGATCACCACTAAAGCCGAAGGGGACAATTTGCGACAAGCCCAGTTGCTGTGCATAAGAGTTGAAGATATTCACCTGACCAATTGCAGAGAGTGCTGCCATCGGTACTGCCAGAATATACGTCCACTTCTCCATCCACTTCTGCCCTTCGCGCGGATCTTCTTGCATGCGACGTTGCAATGCAGGAATGATCGGCGTAAGCAATTGCAAAATAATTTGCGCTGTAATATATGGGTAAACACCCATAGACAAAAGCGAAAATTGTGAAACTGTGCCCCCCGATAAAAGATCGAGGAAGTTGAAGAATGTTCCGCTGGAGCCAAGATTAGCACGAAAAGCTTCCAAAGCAGTAAAATCTACACCCGGTACGGGCACGTTAGCAGCTACACGATACAGAGCCAAGAAACCCAACGTATATAGTAATTTACGTCGAATATCAACCGAGGTCCATAAGTAGCGCCATCCAGAAAATGTCGACTTCATAAAGTCTCCTTGTCCTACGACAAGCTAGCTAATCAACTCTACGCTGCCACCGGCGGCTTCAATTTTTTGTTGCGCGCCTTTGCTTACCCGGTGTACACGCACTTTCAAGGCTGCTTTTATATCGCCACGCCCCAACACAACAATCGGTTTACGATGATCGCGCAACAAACGAGCTTCTTTCAAGCTTTCAGGGGTGACTTCAGCATTTGCCTTGAACGCTTCTACCAATTGATCAATATTGATTTCATTGTACTCAACCCGATTGATCGGCGTGAAGCCTTTACCACGCATAAAAGGCAGACGACGGAAGAAAGGCAGGTTACCGCCCTGACGATACAACTTGCCACCGCTACCCGAGCGTGCTTTCTGCCCTTTAGTACCGCGCCCAGCCGTTTTGCCCTGACCTGCAGCAATACCGCGCCCAACGCGTTTTCTATTCTTTTTTGCGCCAGCGTTTGGCGCAAGATCATGTAGTTTCATATCTAAATCCTACTCTTCTACGTTGATCAAGTGGCTGACTTTATTAAGCATCCCACGCAGTGCAGGGGAATCCACATGTTCTACAGTGTGATTTATACGACGTAAGCCCAAGGCACGCACAGTTGCTTTTTGGCGTTTGTTGTACCCAATGGTGCTTCTGACCAAAGTCACACGCAATTTTTTCTTAGCAGCTTTCTTTGCCATGACTTATTATCTCCGTTCCCAAAATGGCATCAGGTCTTTGACCGCTTTGCCACGTCGGGCTGCTTCTTCAACAGGTGATTTCAACTGCTCCAAAGCATCGAAGGTTGCTTTAACAACATTGAGAACATTGTTGCTGCCAAGAGACTTGGTCAAAATATCTTTGACGCCAGCCGCTTCCAAGACAGCGCGCACACCACCTGCTGCAATAACACCTGTACCTGGGGAAGCGGGTTTCAATAGAACCCTCGCCCCAGCAACACGACCGATGGTCTGGTGAGCAATTGTCGTACCAGACAAGTTTACAAAATGAAGATCACGACGTGCACGCTCAGAGGCTTTACGGATCGCATCGGGTACGGAGTTGGCTTTACCAATTCCCATACCGATTTTTCCTTTTCCATCACCAACCACTATGGTTGCGCGGAATTGGAAACGACGACCGCCTTTTACCACTTTTGCTACACGAGCGATCTCGATCATACGCTCATCAAGCTCATCAGTTTCAAATTTCTTATTTTTATCGAAGTTTGGCATAGTTTTCTCCACTCAAACCTAAAACTGCAGGCCACCTTCACGTGCGGCATCTGCCAGAGCTTTTACGCGCCCTGTGTAGCGGAACCCACCACGGTCGAAAACAACACTGGAGATCCCGGCTTTTTTGGCACGTTCAGCAACGGCTTCACCAACCAAACGAGCTTGTTCAACTTTTTTTAGTCCCTTCATCTTGCCGCGTAATTCAGCATCAATGCTGGAGGCAGAAGCAAGGGTTTTACCAGCCTCGTCATCAATAACTTGAGCATAAATTCCCGTAAGACTGCGGAAAACGCTCAAACGCGGGCGAGCTGGGGTTCCAGAAATATATTTGCGCACACGAACATGACGTCGAATGCGAGCTGCAGAACGATTCTTTGCACCCATGATTTACATTCCTTTTCCGGCTTTACCAGCTTTGCGGCGAACGTGTTCACCCAGATAGCGGATACCTTTGCCGTGATAAGGCTCAGGTGGGCGGACTTTGCGAATCTCGGAGGCAACTTTGCCAACGGTTTCCTTATCCATACCCATAACCTTTACCTGACGGGTTTTTGCATCTGCTTCAAAGCTGATACCATCCACGGGGTCAATTTCAACGGGATGAGAGTAGCCTACATTCAAAACAAGGATTGCGCCTTTCATTTCAGCACGGTAGCCAACGCCTTGAATTTCAAGAACTTTTTCAAAGCCACCACTTACACCTTGTACCATATTTGCGATGAGGGCACGCGTCGTTCCATGAAGGGCACGCTCTGTCGGATGATTAGATTTACGTTTTACGGTAACCTGCCCATCTGCAAGTGCGATTTCCATCAAGTGGGAAAACTGACGCTGCATTTCACCTTTTTGCCCTTTTATTTTTACAAAAGAGCCTGTAATATCAACCTGTACACCATCGGGGATGGCTACGGGCATGCGTCCAATACGAGACATTATTAATAACCTCCTGCTACCAAACTTTACAGAGGAGTTCGCCACCGATGCCAAGTGAGCGAGCTTTTTGCCCAGTCATCACACCTTTGGGGGTGGAGAGGATCGCCACGCCAATACCGGAGAGAACCCAGGGAATATCCTGTTTCTTGGTATAGACTCGACGTCCTGGGCGGCTCACACGCTCTAAACCGGATAGAACCGATTGGCGTTCGCGACGTTTGCCTACATATTTAATGCGCATGCGCAATACAGGCTGGTTCGGTCGTTCACCATCAACAACTTCAACTTTTTCCAAGTAGCCTTCATCATTGAGGATGTTGGCGATTTGCACTTTCATCTTGGAACTAGGCATGGCAACCGTTGCTTGACCAACCATGACCGCATTACGGATGCGGGTCAACATATCAGCAATAGGATCTGAAACACTCATAATTTCACCTCTACCCGACTACCAAGATGCTTTGGTAACGCCAGGGATCTTACCTTCTAGCGCTAATTCACGGAAGCAAATTCGACATAAGCCAAAGCGGCGAATATAGCCACGAGGGCGTCCACAACGTTGGCAGCGGTTACGCACCCGAGTTGGGTACTTGCGCCGCATTTCACGGTACTGCATACATTTTTTTGCCATAGTTATGCTTCCTTTTTGAAGGGCATCCCAAGCAGTGTCAACAAAGAGCGAGCTTGGTCATCATTCTGCGCTGTTGTTACGATCGTAATTTCCATACCGCGCAGTTTATCAATTTTGTCGTAATCAATTTCGGGCCAGATCAACTGATCTTTAAGACCCAGTGTGTAATTTCCGCGTCCATCAAAGGAGTATGCGGAAATACCTCGAAAATCACGAACACGAGGAAGAGCAACATTGATCAGGCGATCAAGGAAAGCCCACATCTTTTCACCGCGCAGGGTCACCTTAGTGCCAATTGTGACACCCTCACGCAATTTGAAATTCGCAACGCTCTTGCGAGCTTTGGTCATCACTGGGCGTTGCCCAGTGATCGTTGCAAGGTCACCTGCAGCTGCATCCAAAACTTTCGGATTATCTTTCGCTTCGCCAAGACCAATATTGACAACAACTTTTTCAATACGCGGCACTTGCATTACACTGCTAAAACCGAAGTCTTTTTTCAGTGTGGGTACCGCTTCTTCTTGATAAAAGGTTTTCATTTTATTCATATCAACGCTCCAGCCAGCATTCTCTATTCAATAATTGCTTGGCATTTTTTGCAAACGCGGTGTGATCCATCTTCATCGCGTTGCACGGCTACACGAGTGGGCTGGTCGCATTTTGGGCAAACTAACATGACATTCGATATGTGCATGGGGCCTTCAAACTTGATCAGACCAGGATTGATCGTGCGCCCTTGTGTTTGGACTTGTTGCTGGTGCTTGGTACGAATATTGACGCCTTGCACAACAACGCGATCATCCTTAGGGAGGACATTAATGACCTCTCCGCGTTTTCCTTTATCTTCAAAACGCCCGCTGATAATTTCAACGGTATCGCCTTTGCGAACTTTATTCTTCATTATTTTGCTCCCAAACCCTATAGTGCTTCTGGGGCAAGCGAGACGATCTTTGTGAAACCACGCTCACGTAATTCACGTGCAACAGGTCCAAAGATACGGCTGCCCTTGGGGTTTTTGCCATCATTATCAAGAATAACAGCAGCATTATCATCAAAGCGAATGTGAGAACCATCGTCACGGCGCCATTCTTTGGAACAACGCACGATGACTGCACGAACGATCTCGCTCTTTTTTACAGAACCTTGCGGCGCAGCCACTTTTACGGTAGCAACGACAACGTCACCAACAGCACCATATTTGCGCACTGAGCCACCCATCACATTGATGACCAAAATTTCGCGCGCACCAGTGTTATCAGCAATTTTTAACCGAGATTCAGTTTGTATCATTGCTCAACTCTCCTACACCGGCATCGGCGGTACGCGTCTCGCGCTTGATGATTTCTTCAACTACCCAATGTTTTTCTTTTGAAATTGGGCGACTTTCAACAATACGAACTTGATCGCCAATATTACATTCCAATTCATCATGCGCTTTTACACGTTTACTGCTATGGACAACTTTTTGATAAAGCGGATGACGATAAGTTCGTGTTATTTCAACCACAACTGTTTTCATCATTTTATTGCTGGTCACAAAACCAGTCATTCGACGACGCTCGTTCATGCTTCACCTTCCAAATCAGCTTCAGCTTCGAGTTCATTGATGATAGTACTCATGCGAGCAACATCACGACGCACGAAGCGCATTCGGCTGGTATCTGTTAATTGACCCGTGACCTGCTGAAAACGGAGTTTCATTAACTCTTCGCGGGCATCAGACAATTTGGCTTCAATCTCGCCAATAGACATTTTACGCAGTTCGTTAGCTTTCATGCCTATTCTCCTATTTCACGAGAAACGATCTTTGTTTTGATCGACAATTTATATTGCGCCAAGCGCAAAGCTTCAATTGCCACATCGTCTGGAAGACCGCCAATCTCAAACATAATTCGACCGGGTTTTACAACTGCAACCCAATATTCCACAGAGCCCTTACCCTTACCCATACGGGACTCAGCTGCACGCTTTGTATAAGGCTTATCAGGAAAAATACGGATCCATACCTTACCACGGCGGCGCATAGAGCGCACAATTGCACGACGAGCGGCTTCGATCTGGCGGGCTGAAATCCAACCCGGCTCCAAAGCCTGAATGCCATAGTCGCCAAAGCTGACCTCGGCACCGCGCAATGCTTTGCCGCGCATTCTGCCGCGCATTTGTTTACGCCATTTAAAACGTTTTGGCATCAACATAAGAAATAACCTCTTTTCTCAAGCAGCTGGCTTGTCTACTGACTAACGTAGACGCCTTCAGTTGCTTCAGCTTCTTCTTCTACTTTCGGCATTTTCTCGCCTTTATAAACCCAGACTTTGACACCGATAGCACCGTAAGCAGTGATTGCTTTGGTGGTGGAAAAATCAATATCGGCACGCAAGGTTTGCAGAGGCACACGTCCATCGCGCAACCAGACACGGCGCGCCATTTCAGCACCACTCAAACGACCAGAAACTTCAATTTTGACACCTTCAGCACCCTGGCGCATTGCATTCTGGATGGCGCGCTTCATAGCACGACGATAAGCAATACGGCGAGTAAGCTGATCGGCAATATTAACCGCGATCAAGTGAGCATCGGTATCAGGCGATTTAATTTCTTTTACATCTAAATCAACTTTTTGACCGACTAAATCTTCTAGGCTTTTACGAATTTTCTTAACGCTTTCGCCTTTGCGACCAATTAAAACACCTGGTTTTGCAGTATGAATTGAGACTTTAACCTTTCCAGGAAAACGTTCGATCTCAATATTCGAAATACCAGCACGCTGATTAAGAACCGACTCAGCAAGTCCTTTGCGCAACTCTTCTACTTTACGATAAGAAGAAGAACCGCCTTTGGCTGCAACACCAGTTAGCAAGCTACGAATAGCAATATCTTGCTGTAGTTGCTCACGGTATTGCGTACCTTTGGCAAACCAACGGGCTTTCCAAGGGTGCGTGATTTTCAGGCGAAAACCAACGGGATGAACTTTACGACCCATAATATCTCCTTTGCGTCCTTTCTTTAGGCTTCTCGCTCACGCAAGATGACAGTAACATGCGAAGAGCGGCGCAAAAGCGGTTTGAAACGACCGCGTGCACCAAAGCGACGCCATTTACGAGTGGGTGCTTCGTCCGCATAGATTTTTGCGACATATAGGTCATCCCGACTTAAGCCAAAATTTTCTTCGGCATTAGCTACTGCAGATGCCAATAACTTGCGTACAGGCTCTGCAGAGCGTTTTTGTACAAAGCGCAACATTTCAAGTGCTTCTACAGCATCTTTACCTCTAACTAAGTCGAGCACGAGGCGGACTTTTTGGGCAGACACTGAGAAATAGCTCAGTTTAGCGCGAATATCTTGAGTAGCCATGATTTAAGCTCCTGCCGCTACGCCAAATGACCACGGTAGGTACGCGTTGGGGCAAATTCGCCCAAACGATGTCCAACCATGTTCTCGGTGATATAAATCGGCACATGGCGGCGACCATCATGCACTGCGATTGTGTGACCAACCATTTGAGGGAAGATCACACTTGCCCGACTCCAGGTGCGAATGACTTTCTTTTCGCCTTTCTGGTTCATGGCATCAATTTTTACGAGTAGTTTCGGGTCAATATAAGGACCCTTTTTCAAAGAACGTGACATAACTGTTTCCTCGCTTACTCTTACCGCTTGCCTTTATTACGGCGGCGCACAATATACTTATCGGTATCTTTGTTGCGGCGGGTCTTATAGCCTAAAGTAGGTTTACCCCACGGGCTTTTAGGACCAGGCATACCAATTGGTTGGCGACCTTCGCCACCACCATGCGGGTGGTCATTCGGGTTCATAGCAGAACCACGCACTGTCGGGCGGATGCCCAAGTGGCGTTTTCGACCAGCTTTACCTAATTTTATATTGCTGTGATCAACATTGCCAACCTGACCAATCGTCGCATAGCAACTTTGGCGGATCAGACGAACTTCACTTGAAGGCAAGCGGACTTGGGCATAATCACCCTCTTTCGCCAGCAATTGTGCCGAAGCACCTGCTGAACGAACCATTTGTCCGCCTTTGCCTTCTTTCATCTCAATATTGTGGATCATCGTACCAACCGGAATATTGGCAATTGGCAAAGAGTTTCCAGCTCGAATTTCTGCATCAGGACCAGACATAAGCGAATCGCCAACCTTGACACCCAATGGTGCAATAATGTAGCGTTTTGCACCATCTGCGTAGAAAAGGAGAGCTAGGCGAGCCGTTCGATTAGGATCATATTCAATTGCTGCCACACGAGCAGGCACACCAATTTTTTCGCGCTTGAAATCAACAATGCGGATAAAGCGTCGATGCCCGCCACCGCGATGGCGAACAGTTACTCGACCATGAGCATTGCGTCCACCACTTTTGCGGAGGGGAATGATCAAAGAACGCTCGGGAGTTGATTTCGTGATCTCTTCAAATGTATACCCTGTCATATCACGCTGACCGGGTGTTGTCGGTTTATACTTTTTTACTGCCATTACTGTACACCTTCAAAGATTTCAATCGAATTGCCTTCAGCCAGAGTAACAATCGCTTTTTTGACACCAGCTTTGCGCACCATCAAACGGCGGCTGCGGGCACGGACACTGCGTTTTGCCGCTGTTCGCATGATATTTACGCGCGTCACACTTACGTCAAAGATTGTTTCAACAGCTTCTTTTACCATCGCCTTTGTCGCATCGTCACTGACGACAAAAGTGTATTGATTCAACTTATTAAGTTGGTAATTTGTTTTTTCAGTTACCAACGGGCGACGGAGTACATCGTATATCGTAGTCATCGTTGTTCTCCTCTATCCCAAATGTGCTTTCAGCACATCCAAAGTCTTGAGCGAGATCACTATCTTATCAAATCCAATCAAATCACGGATATTGAGATAGCCTGCAAGCAAAACTTTTGCATCTGAAATATTATCGGCTGTACGCATGGCGACATCATATTCTTGATCTTTTTCTGGAAGAAGAAGAAGTGCACTTGCATCACCAACCAATTTTCCTAAAGCCTCTGCCATAAAACGGGTCTTGGGCTCAGCCAACGCGAATGTATCCACAACCACAACATTGGCTTCTCCTGCCTTGACAGAGAGAGCAGAACGTAAGGCTGCCTGACGCATTTTTCGCGGCATTTTCTTTTCATAGCTGCGAGGACGTGGGGTATGAACTCGACCACCGCCTACCCATTGCGGAGCACGGATGGTGCCCTGACGAGCACGACCGGTTCCTTTCTGACGCCACGGTTTACGACCGCCGCCAGAAACTTCACCACGGGATTTGGTTTTGTGCGTCCCCAAGCGCGCATTCGCCATCTGACGAACGTAGGCTTGGTGCATCAAATCTACATTAATTGGGGCTTCAAAAACTTCGGCTGGCAATTCAACCTTACGCAGTTTTTCACCCGCAATGTTTACAAGATCTACTTTCATGATATTTGCTCCAATTCCCTGCGCTTACTGCTTACGCGCGCCTTTAATAATGACAAGGCCGCCTTTTGCGCCAGGTACCGCGCCCATCACGCCGAGCAAGTTACGTTCTGCATCAACCAGAACAACTTTAAGTCCTTGCGAAGTTACGCGAACATTACCCATCTGACCAGGCATTTTTTTTCCTTTGAAAACTCGCCCTGGGGTGCTACCGGCTCCAGCAGAACCAGGAGAACGCTGACGGTCAGACTGACCATGCGTCGCGGGACCGCCACGGAAACCGTGACGCTTCATACCACCTTGAAAACCTTTACCTTTGCTAGTGCCTGTAATATCAACACGCTCGCCAACTTCAAAGTTTTCAACAGTGATTTCGTCACCAACAGTAACTTCTGGGGATTTAATACGGAATTCACGCAAAAAGCGCAAGGGGGATAATTCATTAGCCTTAAGGTGCCCGCGCTGCCCGCCTGTTAAGCGTTTTGGGTTCACTTCTTTAAAGCCAAGCTGCACAGCAGAGTAGCCATCAACTTCATGGCTACGTACCTGTGTGACATAGCAAGGCCCAGCCTCGATGACTGTCACCGGCAACGCAACGCCGGTTTCGTCAAAGATCTGGGTCATACCGATCTTTTTTCCAATCAGCCCTTTCAACATTTCAATTTTCTCCTTCAAAGAAATTTATCGAGACTGTCAGCCGGGCTTGGCTGCATCATCTCTTTAGTAACACAGTCAGTCAACTTATTGCAAAGCATTTATTTTGGTCTGCTCACAAATTAACTCTTGCGTTACTGTCGTACACACAACGAAATTGCTGGCTTTACTTTTCAACCAGCAATACTCGTTGTGATGGTGCTATGTTATAAAAGAAATAACTACTAACTAAATTTTAATCTCAATATCCACGCCTGCGGGTAAATTGAGCCGCATTAGCATATCAATCGTTTTTGATTCAGGATCCAAAACATCAATCAAACGATTATGCGTACGGATCTCAAAATGCTCATGAGAATCTTTATCAATGAATGTCGAACGACGTATTGTAAACCGTTCTTTCTTTGTTGGCAAGGGTACAGGACCAACAACATGGGCACCACTACGTTCTGCGGTATCTACAATGCGTTTAGCAGACTGGTCGAGAACACGATGATCATAAGCCTTGAGGCGGATACGGATTTTCTGTTTAGCCATTTAGATACCTATTATTCAAGAATTTTGGTAATGACACCAGCGCCAACGGTCAGACCGCCTTCGCGG
>JABGQU010000191.1 GCA_018648605.1 Anaerolineae bacterium
GATTTCCTTTCAACAATTAGGATAACCCATTTACACACGAAATCTTACACCCTCTTTGATTGTGTCGGTTACCAAGCCCACAGAGTTCTGCCTCCCAAGCAGATAGGAGACAATGAAACCATCGAAGAGATCCTTGATCGTAGACAGGTATCCCCAGCCTTGCTGAGTGCGAACATACGAAATATCTGTCACCCATTTTTGATTGGGCTTTGTGGCAGCGAAATCACGATTTAGCACATTTTCATAACGATGATAACTCTCCAATTGGTTCGCTTTTTTGTTTGGGTTCCGCTTTCTGGCAACGGAGCGAATATTCATCTTGTTCATCAGGCGCAAAACAGTCTTGTGATTGATTGAATAACCTTGTTGCTGAAGATATATCGTGACACGACGATAGCCGTAACTTCTACGGGACTTCTCCCATGCTTCTTTTACAAGTAACATGCGCTCTGTATCTTTATCTGGACCGGTGATGCGCTGCATCCATTTGTAGTATGCTACTCGCGAGAAACCGAAGAAGTTGCACATGGCTTTCACTTCAAACCTCTCTTTGTATCGCTCAATAAGCCGATATTGCGCTTCGCGAGCTCGTCCTTGCGCAATTCGGCATGGAACTTTTTTAGAAGTTCATTCTCCATTCGCAAGCGAGACAGCTCTTCTTCCACACTTTCTACTCGCTTCTGAGGACGACCTCTTTTTTTCTGCAAACCAACTTCGCCCTCATCGCGATATCGCCTTACCCAAACTTTTACTCTACCCTCGGTGAGGCCAAGAATTTCTCTGATCTCAGCTTTGGTTTTGCCTTCTTCAAGAAACATCCGTACAGCTTGTACTTTCACTGACAACGGATACTCCTTCATTCCTTTTTTTCCTGACATAATAAAAAGCTCCTCCTGTTTTATTTTCTCACAGGAGGGGCTTTCTTTTCATGTCTACTTGTTCGGGGGCAGTTCAGTAAGAGGGTCTTTTAAGTTAATAGCTGTTTGCAATTATTGTTGTCCTCTATTTTCTCTAGGAGCTAAATTGTTATCGAAATCAAATCGTCTTTCAAAATTAGACCGAAGTTCAGTGTTTGCAGAATTTCTTAATGCTCGAGCATATGAGTCAAAGCGAAGCGAAATACCTTCAACAAACTGATCAGTGCTTACCAAAATCATGTCTTCTTCGGAGTTGTATCCAATTGAGCCTGGTAGATTTTTGTCAAAAATTACATTTGGACCTGGTCGTCCAATATGGTAAAGTCCATTCCTTATATTTTTATATAGTGCATTTATAAAGTCTTCTGCACTTGGTTCAATGTCAGGGAACACTAAGCTGACCCCTTTTCTGAAATGCTCCTTGGATTTTCGTTCTCCCAAATAGCCTGAGTTGTATTTTGAAATCATCTCGAAAAAGCTTGCTACGATGTGTAAGAGGGCGAGATCTCTACCTTGTATGTCTCTTTTTATAATTTCGTTGGCAACACCAAGATGCCAACCTTTAATTCTGTCAATAAAAACTTCAATCTTATCTTCAAGGTTCCAATGCTCACTAAAATCGTCTGCAGTGAAACGAGGGCTAATGTGGTAAGTCATTTATTACCTCTCTTGAGTAATTGCTAAATAGTGATTCTCCTGAATTTCATTATATGAACTTAGTTAGGAAATTCAAGTATGCGACTCGACTAGGCACATTAAAAAACCAATCCGCAAGCATGTTAGAGCACGCTTGCGGATCTAACATTGCAGCAACCAGTTGTTAGCCAATCAATTTTTTTATCCTAATGCTTGGGCAAGGTCTTCGATTAGATCATCGGGGTGCTCAAGTCCTACTGATATTCTGAGTAAATCCATCGGCGTTTTGGTATTTTCATCTTCCGCCGGTGCGCGGTGTTCGATCAGGCTTTCAACGCCTCCCAGGCTGGTTGCTTTGGCAAAGATTTTGGTTCTGTTGACAACCCTGTCCGCTGCTTCCCTGCCACCCCTCACCTGCACCGATAGCATCCCGCCGAAATCTTTCATTTGTCTTTTCGCGATCTCATGGCCGGGGTGACTTTCCAATCCCGGATAATATACCGTGTGCACCTTGGGATGCGCTTCCAGAAAGCGAGCGACCTGCATCGCGTTTGCACAATGGGCACGCATGCGGTAGGGCAGCGTGCGGATGCCGCGTAATAACAACCAGCAGTCAAATCCGCTCGGCACAGCGCCGCCAATTCCCTGCATGGTGCGCATTTTCTCAAAAAAAGCATCTTCTTCTTTGGCAACAACGACGCCGCCGGTCAGATCGCTATGCCCACCCAGATATTTTGTTGTCGAGTGGACGACCAGATCCGCGCCCAATTCCAGCGCGGGTTGGAGCATCGGTGTTGCCCAAGTCCCATCGACGCCGACCAGCGCGCCGCGCTCGTGGGCTAGGCTTGCCACCGCTAAAATATCAGTAATTTTGAGCATTGGGTTGGACGGCGTTTCAACCCAAACCAAACGCGTATTTGGTCGAATCGCCGCTTTCAGTGCCACAAGATCGGTCATGTCAACCAGTGTATGTTCCAATCCCCAACGGGACAACAGGTTTGTGACCAGTTCTCTGACGCCAAAATAAGTGTCATCGGGCAGGATTACATGATCCCCTTGCGATAAAGATTGAAAAACCCCGGCTACGGCTGCCATCCCGGAGCTAAATGCGATCGCGCCCACGCCCCCTTCCAGGTCTGTCAGACATTCTTCGAGTGCTTGCCGATTGGGATTACCCGTCCGCGAATAAACGAAATCTCCCGCATTCCCACGAATAAATGTGGTCGACAAGTGGATGGGCGGCATCACAGCCCCGATCTCGGTGTCGTAATTTCGACCTGCTTGAATGGCAATGGTTTCTATTTTTCGCTTTGTCATTTTCTTGTTCCATGATTACTTTTTATGGTTGTCCTTAAAAACAATCCGCAAGCATGTTAGAGCACGCCTGCGGATCTAACTCCCGCCGCAGGTGGCGCCCACGAACGAAAGCTAATTGCATTATAGCATGGTGGGTGCCCTGTTAGGGCACAGGTAGGCTTTGTGTGGTGAAGGGTAGAAAACGAGTCACGTCTGATTGCGAAACGAGTCGTGACTCGTGCGTCATCCGAACGTGACTCGTTGATCACCGGAACGTGTCTTGTGTCACTTTGCTATAAAAAGAAGATGTCGTTTACTTGCTTCCTGGATTTGACGCTGCGAACTCATCCGCGATTTGGGGATTTGTGAAGGTGAAGGTCGCTGCTTGATCACCGTAATTCGACACATTCGCACCGAGATAGAAAGATGCCAGCATATCTGCCAACTCTGGATTTTTTTTGACCCTTAGATTCAACTTGTAAGTGCACCACTTCACAGTGTCGAAAAAGAGGCAAG
>JABGQU010000192.1 GCA_018648605.1 Anaerolineae bacterium
GCTTAAAAAAAGGGGTTGCAAGACGCAAGTACTTTGGGTAAGCACGGACATAGGCAGACTTGCGCATTGCATAAAAGAAAAAAGTTATCAATAGCCCTGCCCCACCGCCAATAAGCACAAGCATATCGAGCCAATCGCTGCCTGTTTTTTTCGGTAGGATGCTGGGGAGAAACCACCAAAAGACGAAGAGCATAATGCTCAAAGCAAAGGTTGCAGGATACCAACGCTTGAGTGTATGTTCGTAAATTAGCAGAGGGTGACGTTCGCCTGCCTTTGCCATTTTCTTCTCCTTATAAAAAAAGAAGAAACGCCTTTTGAGTGCAACGTTGCTTCTTTGAAGGTTATTTTTCTTCTTTCGAAATACCGAGTTGCGCGCTCAGTTGATCGATCTTCTTTTCGAGATGTTCTCCGCGCAAACTAAAGGTGATATCGCCACGTGTGCGCTCGATGATGCTGCGGGCAATATCCGTTTGGCGACGAAGACCGTGCGTGATCGCATCGGGATAATCCATCGTCACGAGGATGGCGTAGATCTCGTCCATATGTCCGAGTAAGCGTTCGGTCTCTTGGGAATAACCGTGTCTTAATTCATCTAAGGTGCGGCGGCGAAGCTCCCCGACAACTTCGGAAAGGCCCTTGAGATAAGTTGCATGTGGGACATCCAATTCAGCGGGCATGACGAGGGGCTTATTCTTTATAAGAGCACAAGTGACCTCTGCCTCAACATATTCCTTGAGTGCATCTTGCGTATATCCCGTAAAGAAAAGATCGGGATGATCGACAAGATCGTCTTTTAAGGCTTTTGCCAGAGCGGCTGATTCTTTGAGATGTTCTTTCACCCCCGCATCATCATCACGATGCACGGCGCGAATGGCTTTTGAGCAATGTTGGATCAAAGTGCGTGAGACAGAGAGCGCTTTATCGCGCGCAGTTGTTTGCACATCCAATTTAGCACGGATCTCTTCAGCTGCAATTTCAAGTCTATCCATTATTTATTCGTCCTTTTTCTCATCTTTTCCTTCTTGGTCGGGCGAGAGGAAAGGACGAAAGAGATTATCTGCCAGGGTATTGCTTTTGGGCATTTTTATTTCGCCAAAAGCGGTTTCGTAGCGCGCAAGATTATCGCTTAATGCTTTGAGCAGCAATTTTGCGCTCATCGGCGTCATCACTATACGAGAAGAGATCTTCGCTTTCTGTGATCCTGGCAAAAGATGCGCAAACTCCAGCACAATATCGGCTGGAGAGTGAGCAATGCGCGCCAGATTGGCATAGATTGATTCAATATCGGGGTCAACTTCCATCGCAATTTGCTTGATTTGCTTTGGTTTGGGTTGAGACATATTTATCTCCGCTTTCTAGAAGGGAATGTCATCATCAGATGGGGGCATCATCGCATTATCGTTCGGCTGCCCGTAGCTTCCACCGCCGCCACCACCGCCACCGCCCTGATCATCTTGTCGGGAGGATAGGAAACGCACGGTTTGCGCGGTCATCTCGAAGGAAGCACGTGGAGCGCCATCGGTTCCCGTCCAAACACGCGGACCGCCCGTAGCGGGGTCTTGACTCAAGCGCCCCTCTACCAAGACCTTCGAGCCTTTGCTCAGATATTGGTTAACCGTTTCAGCCTGTTTGCCCCACACCGAAACACGGAACCAGGTGGTCTCTTTGACCTTCTCGCCGCTGTTGGATGTGTACTGGCGGTTGGTGGCAATATTCAAATTTGTTACCGCCTGACCAGAAGGGGTATAGCGCATCTCAGGGTCACGACCGAGATTGCCAACAATGACTAATTTTTGATACATGGGGGAATTCTCCTTTAGGGTATAAGTAAACGCCGCATCGTGCGACGTCGCTAAGTTGCACTATTTTACTCGAAAACCGACCTTAAAACTTGCACAAAATCAACGGAATTTCCATCTCCTGCGGCGTTAGCCCGCCGTGATGCCCGTAAAAGTTCATCTCGAATTTATCTTCTTCGTACCACCACACCGACTTATAACGATAAGACAAGATCACCAAATTGCCCACCCGCGAGAGAAAAGCCTCGGAAATGGATTCGCCGAAGTAACCTTCGTCGATCAATTCCTGTGTTTTGACCACATCCGCCGCGCCTTCTAAACGGGATGCGAGGAAGGTTTGGGCTTCGTCGAGCAGATCATCTTTGATGTAGAGGAAGAAATCCCGTGCGGAGCCTGCCGGAACGAGCATGAGATCGGCTTGATTCCGTTTAAAGAATTTTTCGATCCCCTGAAAAGCAGGGTCACGGTTAAGGAAGATCGTCGTGGCGGGGTCAACCTCCACATGCCCATGGTCGGCGGTGAGTAGAAAAAGAGTCTTCTCAGGGGGATGTTGAGATAAGGGAAGCAAGAACTGGCGCAAGAGCGTATCGAGCATCGTTTCTATTTCGGCTTTTGCCTGTGGAGAAGCAGGGCCATATTTGTGCATGATCGAGTCCACATCTCCAAAATAGAATCCGATATAGCGCGGCTTGGACGGCTCATCCAGCAATATCCGTAAGTTGACCATTGCTTCGGAGAGAGTCTTGTAGGCGTGGACATTGGCGCCCTGCATGATAACGTCGGAGTAGGGCGAAGGGGTGAAGGCGCCGTGCTGAAAGATATGCGACTCGACGCCGAGCGCGCTCAGGGCAGGATAGATATTTTCGGCGGGATACAAGACTGCGGGCTGGACTCCGCTCGGCTCGGCAGTATTGCGTTTGGATGTGCCAGCAAAGGAGTAAAGCAGCGGGGCGAAGAGGGTATCGAGTTTGGGTTCGTAATATTGCCACTCAAAAACGCCGCTCTTGCCAACAGGCATCCCCGTATGCCAGGTGGTGACGTGCGCGGCAGTTGTGGAGGGAAATTGGGTGGTGATCTTCTCAATGCTGCCACGTTTGGCGAGTTCAACAAAGAAGGGATGTTCTTTATATTCTTCGTAAAAACGCCAGCCAAATCCGTCGATGAAGAAGAAAAGGACGGTTTCGTATGCCTGCTTTTCAAAGATGTTTTGAATGCGCGTGGGCAAATGGGCGAAGCCGCCTGAGTCGTAACGGGGTTTTACGAAGTTTGGGTTCATGTTTTTTCTTGAAAAATCATTTTTCTTTGAAGAAATCATCCAAATCCACGCCATTTGCTTGTAGTACCTGAATGGCTGTCTTTAGGTAATTTTCCAAATAGGGTATTTCCTTATGAATTGGATATATAATTTCGACCGCTTCTTTCGCCAATGAGACAGATTTTTCCTTATCAGGAACAGATTGCAGATAAAAGATGCTTAAGTTGATCACTGTCATGGCGACATCAGGCAAATAGGGAGTGTCAAGAAAATTGTGTAAATGGGATTTAGATTTTCATTCGTCCTTC
>JABGQU010000042.1 GCA_018648605.1 Anaerolineae bacterium
ATGAGGTATTCTTCGGATATCAACCTGTTGCACTTACGACTTGAATCCAAGTAGTAAATAAATAGGAGCATCAAATGTTATTTCAAGCTGAAACCCTCGATACATCCCTTTATATGATCGCAGGTTACGCGATCTTCTTCAGCGTAACCATTATCTACTTGCTCAGTCTATCCACTCGCTGGAAAAATTTGCAACGCGATCTGGAAACGCTCGAAGAGTTGGAAGAAAAGTAAGCTCTAAGCTACGAATCAAAAAAGTCCGCGTGAGCGGACTTTTTTGATTCAAGATCGTTCTTAGTTCCATACTTCTCATATATTGCTCTAAGCCAAAGGAAGACATCCAAAACAGGGGAAAAGATTTTCAAACGCTCATCCACATTTCCGTTATAATCCATATCATGGATACAAAAACTCAACTTAATGATGCTATGAAAGAGGCAATGCGCGCCAAAGATAAAGTTGCCAAGCGCACACTAACAATGGTTCGCGCCGCCATTCAGCAATCTGAAAAAGATCGTCGTGCTGAGCTAGACGAGACTGCTGTTCTTGCAATTTTGCAGAAGGAACTTAAATCGAGACAGGAAACCATCACAGAAGCAACAAAAGCCGGGCGGGATGATCTGGTTGCCGATACTGAGGAAGAGATTCTGATTTTGAAGAAATATCTCCCTGAAGCCATGCCTGCCGAAGAACTACGTGCTCTTGCTGAAGAAGTGATTGCCGAGCTGGGAGCTAGCGCGCTCACCGATATGGGCAATGTCATGAAAGTTCTTATTCCGCGTGTAGCGGGACGCGCACCCGGCGGCGACATTAGCAAAACCGTTCGCGAATTATTAGAAGGCTAAGGGGCTTTTTTAGAATGCCTGATTCTGGAGGCAACTCCCCCGCTCCGCCTAAGCGTTTTGTTTTTTTACGCGCCTTTGTGCTAATTCTTGCAGGGCTGGCGGCTTTCGCCACGCTTGTTATGCCGCTGGCATTGCGCCCGGATGCCCTCCCGCTGGATGTGGGGGAGGTCGCGCCGCGTGATCTACAAGCCCCACGAACAATCGAATATATTAGCGAGGTACGCACTGAAGAGGCACGTCAGGCTGCGGCGTTGACGGTTGCTCCGGTCTACTCAACGGCGGACCCTTCTATTGCGCGGGAGCAAATTGAAAGTCTGCGCGAAACGCTTTTATTCATCTTCACAGTGCGTGCGGATCAATACGCATCTGCTATACAAAAAAAGAATGATCTTCAGGCTTTGTCAGCCATCCAGCTCGAAGAGGCAACCCTCGAAACGATCTTAAATTTGGGCGACACACAATGGGAAACCATCCAGCAAGAAACATTGAGCGTTCTTGAACAAGTAATGCGCAATAGCATCCGCCAAGGCGATGTGGCAAGCATTCAGCGTAGTGTGCCTTCACGTGTTAGCCTGGCATTGACAGAAACACAAGCGCAAGTGGTTGCAGAATTGGCACAAGCATTTATCGTTCCTAACAGTCTTTATAGTGCGGAGCTAACAGAAACAGCCCGAGCTTCAGCGAGTGAAGCAGTGGCATCGATGCCTCAGCGTTATATCGCGGGCGAAACAGTTGTGCCAAGCGGAGAAGTTATTTCAGCCGCAGACTTGGAAGCCCTAACAGTCTTAGGTCTGATACAACCCGACCCGGAATGGCCCGATTATCTAGGCGCAGGTGCATTAGCACTCACGTTGGCAGTCTTTTTATGGTTCTATTTTGGGTATCGACGCGCTGCCTTTGTCAACGATATGCGCAGCCTGATTTTAGTTGCCTTCGTTTTTCTGATCTTTTTGGTCGGAGCGCGCTTAACGATCCCGAATCATGCTATTATCCCGTACCTTTACCCGCTACCCGCTTTCGGCTTGCTCATTGCAGCCCTCTTCGGCGTAGATGCAGCTTTCGTACTTTCCCTTGCTCTAACCTTATTGACAACCTATGGCCTGTCTGATTCTCTTGATCTAACGGCTTATTATCTGATTTCATCCTTCATCAGCATTCTCGTCTTAAGAAAGGCGCGCCGAGTTTGGTCTTTTATCAGATCAGGGTTAACAATTTCAGCAGTGGGCGTCGCAATGTTGCTGGCATATTGGCTGCCCTTCACTCAAACCGATTGGATCGGCATTGCAACCCTCTGTGGAGCAGCAGCCTTCAACGGGATCGCCTCTGCCAGCCTGACTTTACTCCTGCAATTTTTTATTGCCCAAACGCTGGGGTTAACCACCACGCTGCAATTACTTGAGATCTCACGTCCCGATGTGCCTCTTTTACAATTCTTTTTACGCGCTGCACCTGGTACTTATCAACACTCTTTGCAAGTCTCTAATCTTGCAGAGCAAGCTGCCGAAAGCATCGGTGCAGATGCACTGCTCGTACGCGTTGGCGCACTATACCATGATGTAGGCAAGGCAGAAAACCCACTCTTTTTCATTGAAAATCAGAGCCCTGGCAACATCAACACACATGAAGATTTAGTCCCCGAAGAAAGCGCCAAGTTTATTATTGCACATGTCACCGATGGAGTCGCGCTAGCAAAAAGATATCGCTTGCCAAGCCGTTTGGTCGATTTTATGCTCGAACATCACGGCACCAATATCACCCGTTATCAATATTCGCAAGCCCTGCAGAACGCAAATGGAGACCCGGGAAAAGTAGATATTGAAAAATTCCGCTACCCAGGACCTGCCCCCCGCTCACGCGAAACCGCTTTGCTCATGCTCGCTGATGGCACCGAAGCAATTTCACGCGCCCAACGCCCCCAAACCGAAACGGAACTGCGTACTCTGGTACAAAAAGTGATCGACAGCGCACAGCAAAACGGGCAATTACATAATACGCGCCTGACTCTGCGTGATTTGCACCTGATCAGCCAATCTTTTGTCGCGACCCTGCGCGGCACATTGCACCCACGCGTTGAGTATCCGGCATCTGCTTCGAGCGGCATCCCAACCAAACCCAACTTAAAATAAAATGATCGAAATTCAATATAAAGATGAGAATATGCAAAAGCTGGATGAAGCCCTGCTCCTGTCTGCTGCCCGCGCCGCGCTCGAAGAGCAATCCGCACCACAGGAGGCAGGCTTAAGCGTTCTCATCACAGACGACGCACAGATTCAGACGCTAAACCGCGAATATCGTGGTTTCGACAAACCAACTGATGTGCTCTCATTTGAAGCGAACGAACGCGATCCCGAAACAGGTTTCCTTTATCTCGGCGACATCGCCATTTCGCTGCCACGCGCCACCGAGCAAGCCCAGAAAGGTGAATGTCCCCTCGAAGCCGAAGTGCAACTGCTTATCGTCCACGGGATTCTCCACCTGCTGGGACACGACCACGCTGAAGCCGAAGAAAAAGCCAAAATGTGGGCTGAGCAAGCCAAAATCCTGGCGCGGCTCGGTTTATCAGAAATCAACATTCAAGAATTATGAAAAAGTTCATCCAGGCTCGAATTCGCGCATTTGGTTATGCCTTTGAAGGCTGGGCTTATGTGCTCAAAAATGAACCCAATAGCTGGATTCACACATTTATCAGCCTTTGCGTCATTAGCCTCGCGCTTTGGTTAAAACTCCCCGCGCGTGACTGGGCAGTCCTCTTACTCACCATCGTTATTGTTTGGGCAGCAGAGTTTTTCAACACCGCCCTTGAAAGCGTTGTAGACCTGGCTAGTCCCGAAAAACATCCACTTGCCAAAATAAGCAAAGATATTAGCGCGGCCGGGGTCTTGCTGGCAGCCATCACGGCTGTTCTTGTAGGATTGCTCATCCTCGCCCCCCCGCTCTGGGAAAAACTACACTCCCTTTAAAACAAAAAATCCGAAAGGCGCACCTTTCGGATTTGATCTTTAATCATCTTGATTTACATATCAATATATTCTTTTAAACTGTGCTCCACTGCATATGCAGCAGCTTCAGCACGATTATTCACACCCAGTTTCGAAAGAATACTGCTCACATAATTGCGCACAGTCCCTTCGCCAAGAAAAAGCGCTTTCGCAATTTCACGATTTGTCTTCCCCTCAGAAACCAATTGCAAAACATGCTTTTCTTGCTGGCTTAAATTCACAAAAGCCGAAGCCTCTTCCTCGCGCACTGCACGGCGCACTTCCTGGAAAACACGCTGCGTCACTGCCGGGTCTAGCAAACCTTCGCCACTACCAACAGATTCGAGTGCCTTCACCAGGTCACCGCTGCCTATCTGCTTCAAAACATAACCCGAAGCTCCAGCGCGAATCGCCGAAAAGAGCATTTCGTCTTCTGCATAAGAAGTCAGCATAAGCACTTTCGTCTCGGGAAAACGCTTTACGATCTCTTCGCAAGCATCAATCCCAGAGACACCTGGCAAACGAATATCCATCACCACTACATCTGGTTTCAGACTGGCAGTTTTTTCTACCGCTTCACGCGCCGAGCTGGCTTCCCCAACTACTTCAAACTCAGGATGGCGCTCAAGTAAAGATTTCAACCCAATACGCACAACCTCATGGTCATCTACCAAAATAATACGTTGTTTAGCCATTCTTTCTCCAATAACTCCGAAATACCCTAGAAGTATAGTGTAGACATGAACAGATGACAAGAGGCTGCTTTTCAGACCTGCTTACCATCTGGATTTACCGAATCACACGTAATTTAGACTTGCTCAGGTCTCCCAGAAATCATCTCTCAGGAGTTGATTTCTCTTCGAAAATCGACAAAACGATACCCAACACCACGCTCTGTCAAAATATACTTGGGATTTGCAGGGTCTGCCTCGAGTTTTTTTCGTAAATAATTAATATAGAGCCGCACATAATGTGGCTCATCACGATACTCGTAACCCCAAACCTTCGTTAATAATTGATCGTGTGAGATTACCCAGCCCGCGTTCTGTACAAGATGATAGAGCAAACGATATTCAGTCGGGCGTAATTTTACGATCTTTCCTTCGAGCCAAATTTCACGACGATCAAAGTCAATTTTCAAACGATCGTCTACTTCGATCAAGCCGTGCATCGAACCACTTGACGATTCTGTTCGGCGCAAAACCGCTTTTACACGGCTAACCATTTCTCGAGGGCTAAAAGGCTTGGTGATATAGTCGTCCGCACCCAGTTCAAGTCCACGTACGCGATCGTCCTCTTCTCCTTTGGCGGTTAACATCAACACAGGCACTTTGCTCGTTTCGCGGATCATCTGCAAAACTTCAAATCCATCCAGATCAGGCATCATTACATCCAGAAGGATTAGGTCTGGTGCAACATCCCGTAACTGCTTAATGGCTTCGCGCCCATTGAAAGCCTCGCTGACCAGAAAACCATCATGCTCAAGATTTAAGCGAATAAACCGTACCATCCGCTCCTCATCATCAACAACCAAAATTTTTCTACGTTCAAATTTCTGAGACATTTCTATTCCCTGACAAAGCCGATAATTTGCTCGTCTTCTTCATTTGGCATAACTTCAATAAAATTGATCTTATCAATGGGCCAAATGACTTGAACAACTTCTGTCTGAATGTAATGAAGATCTTTCCCTTCACGCGAACGAGGATTGCTCACTGTTAGAAGCACATCCTGGGGCCCTGGAAGCTCTTCAACTTCACCAAAGATGGGCACATCCCCTGAAATATGTAAGATGACACTATAAGCCATGCGCTGCCTTCCTTTTTGTTTTGGATATTCTGGCAAAATCACGGGTGATAAAGAAAGTAAATTACCACTGGGATTTAAACGATTTAGCCCTGCAAGAGAAATTGTATTTTTAATTTTCCTAAAGAAATAATGCTGCCATGATGCAATGAATGTTCATTTTCAGGTGACAGCCGTGTTCCGTTGAGATAAGTTCCGTTGGAAGAGCCTAGATCCATAATCACTACTTTGTCACTCTTCTTCTTTAGAACCGCATGAAGACGCGAGACACCACACTCATAAGCTTTATAGGGTGTCAGGTCAATATCAGGCATAATCGGCTGTCCATCGCTTACACGTCCCATTGTAAATTCAGTTCGATCCGCAAGAGGCAAAAATTGGCCTCCCTCTAATATCTGAAGAGTAATCGCTCCTGAAGTTTTTTTGTCATATTGGTGTTTATGCGCTGTTTTCTCAGTCTCTCCGTGCATCTCATTGGTGCCAATATTTTGCGTCACCAATGTCTGCACACTCGTGAGCTGTGCGCCACACTCTCCACAAAATAAAGCACCTTCGACTTCAAGGTGTTGGCAACCAGGACACATGATCATAATTCATTCCCTTTCCCTGTAGACAGAAGTAAAGCTCTCGTACCATATTTAATGTTTTTGCGACCATCTTCTGAAAAGTCTTGTTTTTGCTGTAAGTGTTCTGCTTCAAGCAAAACTGTTTTCGCCATGCTACGCTCGCCTTGTGAAATAAGATGTGTCGCCAAGTGTTGCAAACGCCGTGCAGCCTCAGTGTGTTTTCCTGCATCAACATCTTTCTGGGCTTTCTCTTGCATCCGATATAAGTTCAATTTGATCAGAGCATTGATAAGCGCGGGAGCCGGAGGTGTAAGGTTAGCATTCTCGGTAATTTCACGCTTGAGCAATATCCGCATAGGCTGGTTTGGCAAAGCCTGTGAGGGAATATTATATTCTAATGAGCCCGCCAGCAGTGAAGCTTCATCGCGTAATACTGCTTTTGGGTTTATTTCCAATTCGAGCAAAAGACTTAATGGCTGGTCGCGTAAAATCATGCCTAGTTGAATCGGACTTTGAATGGGGATATTCGTTGCATTTGGCTGAAGGCGAAAGATATAGTTTAGTTTTATATTCGCAGAAACCTCGAATTTCATTTCGACATTTTCAGCAAAAACTTTGGTCAATTGCTTAAATTTATCTTCCAGAAAGTCTTGTATTTCTTTTGGCTCAACAATATAACGACTGCTGCTACCCGTTTTGGCTGCTAATTCATCTAGAAAAGCATCGTTCCAATCTTTGCCTATTCCCAGACCACTGATACCAATACCTAGTTTTGCAGCTTCTTCAGCCGAAGCTAGCGCACCATCTTCATCTCCGTAAGTTTGGCCATCTGTAAGAAGAATAACGTGATTAATACGCTCTTCCGCAAGATTTTTTCGAACCTCTTTAATACCTGCTTTCAACCCTTGTAAAATCTCCGTCCCCCCATCTGGGAGGATCGTCCGTACTTGAGTTTCCATCTTCCAACGATCAGGTTTCACCGAAGCCGGGACAAGAAGATTAGCGCGATCGCTAAAGGTAACAATACTTAAAAGGTCGCCTTCACGCAGATTACGAACAAGATGAAGAGTGGCAGCTTTCACCATCTCTATTTTCGTACCCTTCATTGACGTAGAGCGATCAAGAACCAAGCATATATTAAGCGGAGGAGATATTACTTCGTTTCCATTCTGACGTGGTTTCCACTCCAAAAGTGTATAGATTAACTGTGTTTCATCTAAGCGGACAACACTTTCTCTACTGTAGAAAACTCGCTGCACAATCGGCGCAAGCACCTTTTCTTCAGGTGATAACGACGCATCATATCTAGCTTTTTTTTCAATATTTGATAAAACATCGTAGGCTTGCTGAACGTCTAAAAATATCTCTGTCTCGCCAGGGGCTTCATTTCTATCGGGATGCAAGCGCTGCGCAGCTTCAAAGTAAGCGCGTTTAATTTCTTCGTTTGTTGCATCTCGAAATATGCCCAAAAGAGCATAATAGTCTGGCTGATTTGACATTTTACCCAATCATTTTCACGAGAATAACCGAAATATTATCAGGGCCACCAGCCGCATTTGCTGCATTAACAAGGTTCTGGCAAGCGTCTTCCATTGTATCTGCATCTTTTATAGCTTGATGCATATGCTGCTCACTCAACACACCCCACAAGCCATCGCTACAAAGCATTAGCATTCCTTTTTGTGGAAAGCTGACTGTGAAAAGGTCTGGCTCTAATACCTCACCTTGTCCGAGAGCGCGGTATAACACGTTTTTTTGCGGATGGTTAGCGGCTTCTTCAGCAGTGATCTGACCTAATTCTTCGAGACGCCCAACGAGGGAATGATCTCGTGTGATCAACTCGAAACGCCCATCTGGATAAACAGAGTAAGCGCGGCTATCACCAACATGCGCGATGGTTACTTGCTGCCCCAAAACAAGCGCAGCGGTTAGCGTGGTGCCGCTACCGGGCGCATCACGTTGAATGGCATCCTGTGCTTGGGAGACACCAGCAAACATAAGGTCCTGGAGCGATTCCTCTAAGGGCAATGTGGGTAAATTATAAAGATAGGAATGAAACTGCCGCATGATATGCCCACCGAAAGTCCGCATTGCTGTATTACTGGCGACTTCTCCATATTGGTGTCCACCCATTCCGTCTGCGACGATATATAAACCAAAAGGTGTGTTCCCTGCGTTGCCTGCCAGAGTTGTGCTTATCACCATGAGGCTATCTTCGTTCAATTCGCGCTGCTTTCCAACAGATTGCCCACTTGCTGCAACTAATTGAATTAGCTCACTCCTCACCTTTTGAGAAATCTCAATACCGCCAACTTGATCTGGGGAAAGCGGAACGGTAACAGTTTCATTTTCAAGGGATGCATTATCAGTTTTTTTGAATACTTTCTTTACAAAATCGAACACGAAAAACTCCTCGTCAGGCTAAAAGCGCATAAATTTGGTGGTCTGTAGAGCCGATATAGACAATATCGTCATAAACTAACGGGGAGCCTGTAATAGGTCCTTCAGTACCGAACTTCCAACGTAGCTGCCCTGTGCGTGCTTCAAGACAGTATAAGTGACCGTCTATAGAGGGGCAATAGAGTGCATCTTTATAAATCACCGGCGAACTGGAAACCTGATGCTCTGTGCGGTATCGCCAAACTTCTTTGGCCGTTTTCATATCTACTGCATAAATGAAGCCATCAGCTGCACCTGTGAAAATTAAATTATCTAAAATTGACGGTGAGGAAATAGACCCTTTTCCTAGCCTGAATTTCCAAAGCGCCCACCCACTATTAGGATCGAGCGCGTATAAAAAACCATCCAATGATGTAAAGTAAACACCATGTTCAGTAACCAGCGGAGACGATGTGATCGCACGCTTTGCCTTAAATTGCCACTTGAGATCACCCTTGAAGTCTACACAATAGAAACCGCCGCTTTCAGAGCCAGCATAAACTTTGTCGTTCGCTATAAAAGGCGTAGAGCGAATAGCGGCCGATGCATGGAACTCCCAAACCGAACGCCCGGTAACGCTATTTACGGCATGAAGACAGCCATCGTCAGATCCTACAAAAACATGCCCCTCTGCTATCTTTGGTGAGGAACGTATAGGCGCTTCAGCATAATGCGACCATGTAATATTCCCTGTGCGAGCACTAATCACATGCAGGCGTTTATCTTCAGAGCCAAAAAAGACATTTCCATCCGCGATCGCTGGTTTTGAAACAATGCCACCATCAGTCGGATATTTCCACTGGAATGTTCCTTCAGCAGCATCAAGCGCATAAAGATTATTGTCGTAGCAGCCAACGTAAAGCGTATTGTCGAAATAAGCTGGCGTACCACGAATTTCATCTTCACATTTAAACTTCCAGATGGGCTTAACACCATCTGCTTGAATAGCTGAGGCAGACTTTGTCGCAATTCTCGAAAGCAAACCCGTTTGCCGCGCAGCAGCCATAAGTGCTTCCTTCATTTCAGCAGCACTTGTAAAACGATCTTTCGGTTCATACTCAAGTGCTCTCATCACCACAGCCTCGATCTCAGCCGAAACATCTTGATTGATCTTCCTGATCAAACGCTCTGCGAATGAAAAGGGCGGTTCCATGCATGGGTCGCGTTTTGTTAGCAAATGGTGAATTGTAGCGCCTAGTGAATAAAGATCAGCAAGATGCGTTGCCTCTCCACGATATTGCTCAGGTGGAGAATAACCCTCTGTGCCGATCATCGTGCCCTTTTGCCCTGTCTGAAATTGCTTCGCAATCCCAAAATCAACCAACATAATATGCCCACGACTATCAAGCATCACATTCGAGGGCTTCATATCTCTAAAAATAATCTGGTCAGGCTTATGTGTGTGCAGAAAATTTAAAACATCGCATAATTCAATTGCCCAGGAAACCACCTGCGCAGAAGCAAGAAAACCATCTGCTTCACTAACAACCGCTTCCAAATCGCTGCCGTTAATATACTCAAGTACCAAATAGGAACGGTCTTCACTCGAAAAATAATCAAAAATACTGGGAATAGAAGGATGCGTAAGTGTTGCCAAAATATTTGCTTCACGCTCAAAATTCTGAACAATCGTCTCTCTCACCTTCGGGTCTGGAGCAAGATTGACCATTTCCTTAACAGCTACGAGTTTAACAACATTCGGGAAATGCAAGTCACGCGCACGATAAACAGACCCCATGCCCCCGATCCCAACAGTTTCCTGAATCAAATAACGATCAGATAAAGTAATCCCCGGCTTCAGTTGCTGTTGAACGGGCTTCGGATCATCATTCGATACAGAACGAGTGACCTTTCGAGTATCCAGATTGCCTCACTTTTATCATGCTGGCTCTCCCTTAGCGCTGTATATATAATAAAACACAAGGGAAGATGAATATTGAATTATAGTGCGCACTGGCTGGATTTGCAACCAAGGAGAAAGACCTCTTGCGTTTTCATTTACTCTGAGGCAAAATTCAAAAAAAAGGATGGCTTATCTCATGTCTCTTCACCCTCTTGCAGGAATTTACGCCGCATCGATTACCCCCACTACAGGAAATGGGTACGCACTTAACCCTGAACCTGCTACCGCCTATTTAAATTTTCTCGCCGAGCGAGGCTGCCACGGTGCGCTGCTCTTCGGCACTACAGGTGAAGGACCTTCCTTCTCTACCAATGAAAGAAAAACTCTCTTCAAACACGCCGTGGCGATCCGCCAAAAACACCCCCTGTTTCGCCTCCTCGCCGGAACAGGAACACCCAGCCTGGAAGAAACTATCGAGCTCAACCAAGCTGCCTATGAGACAGGCTTCGAAGCAACTGTTGTCCTGCCTCCTTTCTATTTCCGCAACGCCAGCGAAGCAGGTCTCTTTCAATGGTTTGATACCGTTATTAAACGCTCTGTTCCCGAAGGAAAATATCTACTCGGCTACCATATTCCCAAAGTATCGGGGATTCCGCTCTCGCATGATCTGATCGCACGCCTAAAAGATGCTCATCCAAAAAAATTCGCAGGGATCAAAGACTCATCCCATGATCTTGAACATGCCCGATCTCTCGGGAAACACTTTGGAAAAGACCTTCTCGTCCTAAACGGGACAGACTCCTATCTCTTCGATGCACTCAATGCTGATGCCCAAGGCTGCATCACTGCCCCTGCGAATATCATTTCTCCACAACTCCGCAACCTCTGGGATGCGTACCAGCAAGGCAATGAAACGAAAAGCATCCAGGAAGAAATTACTCATATTCGTGAACTTCTTGAAAATTACATGCCCTTTCCGCCTATTCTGAAAGCCCTAATCTCCACGCTATATGGATTTCCCCGCTGGCCGGTGCGCCCACCTTTGGATGAAGCATCTCCTGAGCGTATAGAAGAAGCAACCAATGCAATCAAAGCTACTATAAAAGAATTCAACTGATTTTCTACAAAATTGAGTTTTTACGCTCCCCAAAAAGCATTGCTTGCCAAAAAGAATAGCGAGCATTATAATGACGCCCGCCATTCGGGATGTGGCGCAGCCCGGCTAGCGCGCGCCGTTCGGGTCGGCGAGGTCGAGGGTTCAAATCCCTCCATCCCGACAAGCAAAAAAACCGCTGACATGCTAATTATTTGTCAGTGGTTTTTATTTAGGAACTCATGTTACGCAATAGATGCCTTTGGCAGACTTTGGGGCTGCCCTCACCACTTCGACAGGCTCAGTACAACGCCTCCGCCCTCTCCCAAAGGGAGAGGGGACTTAATCCCTTCTCCCCTCGGGAGAAGGTTAGGATGAGGGGAAACGACAGTCCACTTTATTCACTGCGTAACATCAGTTAGGGAATGATATTAGGCAATTCGAGAAAGTAACTAAACCAAATGAGCAAAATGACAACCTTCGAAACCATTTTCTCCTCTATCTCCGCCGGTCGCGTCTTGGACGTTGCAACGGGTCGCGGCAGTTTCATCCACGCCCTGATCGGGTCTTTGAAAAACTATGATGACATCATCGGCATCGACACTGCCGCAGAGACAAAAGCTATCTTCGCAGAAACTTTCGCTGACAAGCCGATCTCCTATCAGCAAATGGATGCCTACACTCTTGAATTCGATGATGCCAGTTTTGACACAGTTTGCATCGCCAATTCACTACATCATCTTAACGATCCCGTGCGCGTACTAAGTGAAATGACACGCGTTCTCAAGCCCGGCGGCAGATTCATCATCAGCGAGATGATGCAAGATAATCTCTCTGAGCCACAGATGACGCATATGCTACTGCATCATTGGTGGGCAGCTGTTGATACGGCTGAGGGCATCGTCCACAATGAGACTTTTACACGCCAAGAATTGATGGATTTCGCCAAAAGTACCTCTATCAAAAAATGGGCTTTCCACGATGTTTCGTATTTGGATGATGACCCCAAAAACGAAGAAACGATCAATCAACTAGATCAGATCATTGATCGGTATATGCAAAAAACAGAAAAATTACCAGACCAAGAGATGCTCATAAAACGAGGGCAAGCCCTTCGTGAGCGCGTCCACGAGGTCGGTTTCCACGGCGCGACAGCACTAGTTGCAATCGGAGTCAAGTAATTTTACGAAAGAGTGTGCGTCGCACGCTGTAACCCCTAATGCAAAAGGAAAAACCATGACCAATCCCCACATCTCCCTCGATCAAAAAATTCTCGGCGACATCTACAGCAGCCGCACGGCGATGGACAATCTCGAAGTTCTTTGCGATGATTTTGGCTCCCGTTTTGGCGGCACAACAGGCGAAAAACTCGCTGCCGATTTCATCGCAGCCAAATTTGAAGAGTATGGCCTTAGCAATGTTCACCTTGAGCCTTTCGAATATCTCGGTTGGCGGCGTGGCGAGGCAAAACTGGAGATCATTAGCCCTATCCAAAAAGAAATTCCCTGCATTACGCTACCCCACTCGCCGCCTGTTGAGATGGAAGGGGAGATTTTCAATATCAAGGAAGGTGCGCCATCCGATTTCGACAAACTTGGCGAAGAGATCAAGGGGAAAATTCTGATGACAAACAGCGTTCTCTACCCTAAAGGGATCAAACGCTGGGTGCATCGTCAGGAAAAATTCGGGCGCAGCATTCTCGCGGGCGCAAAAGGGTTTATTTTCGTTAACCATTATCCGGGCTTTGGTCCCGCCACGGGTGGCATCGGCAGCCATGGCCTGGCTGCCCCGATCCCTGGTATTTCGATCAAAAAAGAAGATGGCAATTTTATTCAACGCCTTGCCAGAAAACACGGCTCGGTGAAAATTCGTTTGAAAAGTAATGACAAACTCGAAAAAATGACCTCTTGGAATGTGGTTGGCGATCTTCTTGGAACAAAGAAACCGGATGAGATCATTCTAATGGGTAGCCATTACGACGGTCACGATATCTCGCAGGGAGCCAGTGACCCAGCTTCAGGCGTGGCATCTGTGCTCGAAGCCGCGCGCGTTCTCGCTAAATATGCTCAGCCCCTGCCACGCACGATCCGTTTTGTGATGTGGGGTGTCGAAGAAATCGGCTTGCTCGGCTCAAACGAATACGTTCGCGCTCATGCCGATGAGCTTCACAAAATTTGTTTCTATCTTAACATGGATGCGGCGGGCGGTATGCCATCCAAAGATATAAACCTCCATGCCTGGGATGAACTTCAAAGCACCTTCGAAGCTTTCCGCGAAGAGATGGCACTCGATTTCGCCATCGGGCAAACCTTCCACTCTGCATCCGATCATTACCCATTCCTGCTCAAAGGCGTCATCACGGGCGGAATCGAACCTGTCCAGCAAACCATGACAGGGCGTGGTTATGGTCATACGCAATACGACACAGTCGATAAAGTGACGATTCAAGGCTTGCGGGATGCAGCATCGTTAGCGGCTCGCATTGTGCTGCGCGTAGCGCACGCGGATAAGTGGCTTGCCACGCCGCGGGACGTATCTGCCGTCGACGAGCTATTGAAACAGCCGTCCCGCACCGAGATACAGGCATTCAACGCCAAAATGGATGCTTATCACGGCAAACGAGAATTTTAATAATCCCGTCTTGAGTATAAAGAAAAGAGCGTTGTGTCTTTGAGATACAACGCTCTTTATTTTTTACTGGCAATTATTATGCAATTTCCATTCTTCTTCATGCCCTATCTCTATCGCCCAATCGGGGACTACGCAAGCATCTTCCGCGTTGCCTGCATTGATGTGAGTTATGAAATTGCCGTTCAACCAGGCTGCATTAGAGACAAAATAAACCAAGACCGCAAAGGCAACTACCACAAGGGACTGCACCGCACTCATCTTTTGAATATCCACGCGCTCTTCCACTGCGCAGACGTTCCCTGGGCATAGCTGTGCTTTTTCCTTGTTAAATAAATTATAAATCGCGCAGCCGATACATATCCCAAAGACCGACTCGAAAAATAAAAGGGTCAGACACAACAAACAGATCAGCAAATTGAACGGACCGACAATATTGTTTAGCACCACCATATAGAACATGATCGCAGCCAGAGTAAACCCGATCCCCCACGCAAAACGCTTCTGGGGAGCGCCTACATACTCCACTTGCTGATGCCGCACAAAGAAACGCCCCAGGATCAATGTGGGAGAATACTTGGGATTAATAAAAAGCCTGATCGTAAAATCAACCAGAAAAGTGACCACAAAAACCTTGGTCATCTGGAAGTTACCCACCAACCAAGAATTTAAGAAGGAAATAATTGCGAAGAGAAATAATATCCCCGCACTGGCACGAACCTCACGTTCGTTGACCACTCTCACTTCATACGCATCAACTTTTTCACCAAAATAAAATACATTACTCATAAGATTCTCCTTATTAATAAAAAAAGGAATGTGTTGACACACTCCTTTTCATATCGATCACCTACTGCATCAAACCTTCGTCCAACAGCAACTGATGGACTGTATTGAAACCATCCACCTGATCCTGTGTCAACGTCCCGGCTTCGACCAACGCAGCGAAGATCTCCGGCTGCATCTCATCTACGCTTTGAGCGCCGGCGCGCAGATCGTTCTCAACGATATAGTCGCCCATCGTTTCGTGCACGAGCATGAAGTTATCCGCCTGTGCCTGATCGATCAGATCTTCGTCCATCGCTGCGGCCAACATCTCTTCGTGGTGAATACGCTCATACTCGGGGTCATAAGCTGCACCACCCATTCCGTTTTCAGCAGGCATTGCATCACCGCTGCCTAAGGCACGGATGTAGTTGATCGCGTCCCAAATCTCTTTTTCTTCCAATTTTTCCTTGAAAGACAACATGCCTGTACCGAATTCAGCACCACCTTCGCTAATGCGCCAGAAGAGATAAGCATCGCTTGTCATTTGTGCAGTATGTGACAAAACAGCAGGCGAGGGGTTCAATAGCTCCCCGGTTTGACCATCACCCATGCCACCATCGCCATGACATTCTGCACAATAAATTCTAAAAACTTCCTGTCCACGTGCGATAGACTCTGCATCCGCGGTAACGGGGCTGACCAGCCCGGTATAGGGTTCAGGGATTTCAGCATGATGCAGTCTCATGGTGATATTATTTTCACCACCCATCATCATTGGTCCTGCAGCTTCTCCAGCAGGAGAGCAGGCTGATAGTGTCAAGATAAGCACTGTGCTCAAGATCAAGTATCGTTTCATTTCTTTCTCCTCATTTTTTTTTGGATATTTCTTACTTATTTTATCCAAGTACAGAGCAGTAAACAAGGCAAAGGGGAAACGCCTACAAAATCTACACATTTAGAAATAAAGATAGAAATCTCGGTTCACTCGCCAATGCAGCTTGAGCGCGTTTTTCATCATCTCTTCGCCCCCAAAGAGTACCGTTAACTGTGAGCTATAAGCCGCTACCGCCTCCTGCCAAACAACCAACTCCCCCTCTGAAATGGGAAATGCCTCAGCTTCTAAATTTTCCGTTATTTCGGCAAGTTGCTCCGGATACCAAAACGCATAGGGGATGTCGACATAATAGCGCAAGGGCTGTCCCGCTTGCTCCGCTGCACGACGTACGATAACGTGATCGGGGTGTTTCCCTATAGTTAATGGGCAAACAAGCACATCGTCGGGGCGACGATTTTTGGCAATCACTTCTGCAATTTTAGAGACCAGGCTATGATCTGCAGGGTGTGGCGAGACGAATATCTCTCCGGGGTATAGGATTTCGCCATCATCGGCACAGCGATAAATGCAGTCAAGAAAATCGAAATAACGCGGGTTGGCATTTACACGCAGGGCGGCTAGGCGGTCTTCTGTCAAACGGGCATCCAATGTTTCTTTGGCGGAGGCAAGCTCCCATCCGGCATGTACCGAGCGGGCAAGGTCTGAAAGTGGCATCTCATCCGCCGGAATCCCGCTCATCCAATTCCAGATTTCTACGGGAGTTCCTGCTCTTCTTTGTTGAAAGATGAGACCGCCACAAGAGAGAACGGCGTCATCGAGATGGGGGGAGAGATATATCCAACGCATAATGGAGCTATTATGCCATAATCACTGGCCGTTAAGTATCTGTAAGCATAACCTTGCATAAAAGCAAATAGAAATGCTTCCCTTCTATTGTCTTTTGATGGGTTTTATCTACAATGAAATTATCTTCAATAAAAGATACGTTATTCCACGTAGATCAAGGGAAATATGATGAAAAAATCGTTGTCCACGCTTCCCGCTGTTTTCTTTACTTTTGCTTTATTATTTGGCATGGTCTTGCCGGTAGCAGCCAAAAACGAGAGCGTATCTACCGCTGCGCGTCCCTTTGGCGGTCTTGACGGAGAGGCATTTGCTAGCGAGGGAGGTAACTGGACATTAGTGATGTCTACTGTTTCTCCTCTTGCAAGCGGAGGGGTATTATTGACTTTTGATGTAACTAGCGGGGCTCCATCGGTCATAAATACACTTGCTTATGCCAGCAGTGGAGGTGCCTACCCATTGAATTGTGGATTCAACAGTAATCGAGGTATTCTTGTCTGCAGAATTAATAGCGGCATCCAAAAATGTGCTGGACATACTGCTTATTTCGAACTCGGCGGGCAACCCTTTACAATCACCATTCCTGAAAAGCAGTGTATTACAACTGTAATCGCTTCTCCCGCCACTATTGACGATATAGCTGAATTCTTGATATCCGATTTGGATCTTATCGCTTGGACCAGTGGCAATGAGTGCCGCAGATCCATTGGTTAAAAGAGGCTAAGTCCTCACTGGCGCCTTTAAGTTCTCAGCCCCAGCATTTATATGCTGGGGCTGATTTTTATAGTGGCTCTCGAAAATCGTAAATGCCGTTGCGAATGGCGTATTTCGCATTGCATCCAGGGCAGGTAAGCGTCTCTGGTGTTTCATCAAGAGGGGCGTGGTTGCATTGCGGGCATTGGAAAAAGGCATCTGCTGATGCAATTTCTGTTTCACCTACGGCTTGACTGATCGTGAAAACCGAAGGGGCAAGTTGCCACAAATCGCCTGTAAGCTGAGCGAAAGAGTCTAACCAAGCCAGGAAGGAAGAGGGGAAGATTTTTTTGATAACACCAATGCGGAAATGGGAAACGGTCAGTTGACGTTCGAGTTTGAAGTTCTCTTCCTTGAGCCATTTACGGACAGTTTTAGGGTGGAAATCAAAATTAAGGGCAACGAATTCAACTTGTTCTGGTGTGAAGGGACTCCAATCCTGTTTGCGCAGGAGGTAGCGTAAGATGGCTTTGAGATTGAGCTTATTCGCATACTCTAGCAAGAATTTGGATGCAGGCTGAAGCACGCGACGCACCTGACGAAGAACCGCAGGTGCATCCTTCATGTGATGCAAGGTACGGATCATGGTCGCTCCGTCGAAGAGACCATCTACAAAAGGCAAACGATAGGCATCGGCGGCAACATAGATGTAGCGATCATTTTCACCGAGACGCTCCTGTGCTTGCTGGAGTTGAGTGCGCGAGTAATCGAGCAAAACGATACGCTCGTAATCTTTGTAACGAGGCGTATTACGCCCGGCACCTGCGCCAATCTCGAGGAGCAGTTTGCCGCTTTTCGGCAGGAGACGCTTTAGAGCGATCTCTTCGGCTTTATCTTCATAGGCACGACCACCTTCTTCCCAAAAGGAGGTTTGATAGTCGGAGCCTTCGTAATCACATACGGGGGGATGTTGTTCTGTCATATTTTGGTTCTCTAGGGGTTAAAGAAATCGGGTATCAGAGCAAGGGCTTCCCTGATACCCGTTTCACTATTATCCAAGTTTTATCTAGATACCATGACCGTTATAGCCACGCCCCATAGCACGGTAGTTAAAGCCAAGTTCACGCACATAAGCAGGATCGTAGATATTACGCCCGTCAAAAATGACGGCACTATCATTCATCATTTCTTTGAGTTTTTTCAGACTAAGTTGTTTAAACTCATTCCATTCAGTGATGACGATGAGGGCGTCTGCGCCTTCAGCAACTTCGTAGGAGTTATTGCACATTTTAACGGCGGGAAGTAGATCGCGAGCGACATCCATCGAAACGGGGTCATATCCACGCACGGTCGCGCCGGCGGCTGTGAGGGCATTGGCGATATCAATCGAGGGGGCATCTCGCATATCATCGGTATTTGGTTTGAAGGCTAATCCCAACAATCCGATCGTTTTACCTTTTACGTCGCCTCCCAACATCTCTATGACGTGTTCAACAACCATATCGCGACGTTGGTAATTCACATCCAGTGTCTTATTGAGGATTTTTGGATCAAGTCCTTTTTCTTCTGCCATGAAAGCGAGGGCTTTGACATCTTTCGGGAAGCAGGAGCCACCCCAGCCAAGACCTGCATCGAGGAACATCGGTCCAATACGTTTGTCGTAACCCATGCCAACGGCAACTTCTTTCACATCTGCACCGAGGGCTTCGCAGATATCAGCAACTTCATTGATGAAGGAAATTTTAGTCGCCAGGAAAGCATTGGACGCGTATTTGATCATCTCGGCGGTACGGAGGTTAGTGATGACGATCGGCGCGCGCAATGGCAGATGAAGATGGGCAACTTTCTCAGCAGCCTCTACGCTCTGTGAACCCAAAACCGTACGATGTGGGTTCATAAAATCGCCAATCGCAGAACCTTCACGCAAAAACTCAGGACAAGAAACAACAGAGAAATCAATAGGCTCCGGTTGAGCTTCTTTGACGATATCCGCAACCCAATCTCCTGTGCCAACAGGTACAGTTGATTTGTTGATGAGGACCAGCTCGTCTTTCATGTTTTCAGCAATCGAGCGGGCAGCGGCTGCCACATATTGGAGATCGGCATCACCATCCACGCCGGAGGGCGTGCCCACAGCGATAAAGGCAAATTCGCTGCCATTCAGAGCTTCTTCATAAGATGTAGTAAATGAAAGACGTCCTGCTTTTACATTACGCTCAACCAGTTCTTCAAGCCCTGGTTCGTAGATCGGCAGAATGCCTTTGTTCAGATTCTCTACTCGTTTTTCATCAATATCTAGGGCAATAACGCGATTTCCCAAGTCGGCAAAGCAAGCTCCTGAAACGAGACCTACATAACCAACACCAACAACACAGATTTGTTTCATATTTTCCTCTCAGAAAGTGTTTTTTTACACAATTCAGCGGCACATAATATAACAGAAAAACAATAATTCTTACACGCTAATTTCATAAGTAAATGTCTTACCCTGCCGCCGTTGGAGTGACAGTGAGTGTCGGTGTTGGCGTTAGAGATGGGGTCAATGTCGGCGAGGGTGTATAGGTTTCGGTTGGGGTATAGGTTGGCGTGGGTGTCAATGTGATCACCGGCAAACGGGAATTCCCTAATAAACCCAATAATTCTATATAGACCCAGCCGCGCTCTAAATCAACATACTCTTCAGATTGATTCGGCGCAATTCGCAGCCACGTCCCTTCTATATTGCTAGCATCGAAATAGAGACAATCTACGCCGCTCAAATTACCAATTGCACCATATTGTGTGCTCGGGCCAGCACGCACGTTCACCAAATAGGCATTAACACAATAACGCAAACCCTCGGGACGTCCCTGAACCGTGGGGGTGAGTGATGGCGTCCGTGTTGGGGTTTTGGTAGGTGTTTTTGTCGCGGGAGCAAGTTCGGTAGGCGTGTGTGTCGGGGGTGCTTTCGTCGGCGTCGGCGTTACCGAGAGAGCTATCCTTGTCAGGCGCGCTTCGGCTGTTTGTGTCGTAGTCCGCGCATATTTATATGGCGCAGTCGTTTGCAGGTAACCAAAATAGGCAGTGAGCCCAACACCTGCCAAACCCAATAAAGCAACAATGATTTCTGTTGAAAGCCGAAAACCGGCTGCTTTTTTCTTGTCTGGCTCTTTCTCGCTCATGGAAACTCCGAATAATTCTAAAAGTAAATTACTTAACTATACTATGCCTTCCAGCATACGGCAACTTGGCACAAGATTGCTTTATTGGTATATTCTACGCACTATGAAAATTCTTTTCGTTGCCGATGGACGTTCTCCAATTGCTCTAAATTGGATTAAATATTGGATAGCGCAAGGCCATCAAGTTTACCTCGCATCGACCTATCCTTGCAAAGTAGATTTGCCGCTCGCGCGCGTGGACTTTATACCTGCTGCTTTCAGCCAGGCAAAAACTTCATCCCCTACATCTACCCCTAAAAAGAAGCCCTTGATCTGGGGTGCAGCAACCTTGAAACTGCGTAGCGCTCTTCGTCATTGGCTGGGACCGCTGACACTGCCGAAAGCCGCCCTGCGTTTGAATGAAATCATTGATGAAGTGAAGCCCGATATCGTCCATGCCATGCGCGTTCCCTACGAGGGAATGCTGGCAGGTTTGGCCAAAAAGCTTAGTGTCGATTTCCCACCATTATTAATCTCCATTTGGGGTAACGATTTTACCCTCCATGCCCTTGCCTCCCCTTTGATGGGTCATTATACCGACCTTGCCCTACGCACCGCAGATGCGCTCCACGCAGATTGCGAACGTGATATTCATCTCGCGGCAGAGTGGGGCTTCGATGCCAAAAAACCGAGCATCGTTTTGCCCGGCAGCGGTGGGATTGATATGGATGTGTTTTATCCGCCAGACCAAGTTCCTGAGCGGAGCGAAGCGCAGTCGAAGGACGAATCTACTAAAAACCGCTCTTCGACTACACCGCTACCTACGCAGCGGTTCCGCTCAGAGACTGATCCACTCATCATCAATCCTCGTGGTTTCCGGAGCTATGTGCGCAACGATACTTTCTTTAAATCCATCCCCTTAGTACTAAAAGAATACCCCGATGCAAAATTCATCTGTCCAACAATGGCAGGCGAGGCTCAAGCAGAAGCCTGGATTCGCGATTTCGGCATCGAAAATGCGGTTGAGCTTACCCCGCCCCTTACACGGGAGCAACTTGCGGATACGTTCCGTCGTGCGCAGATTTTGGTCTCGCCCAGCATCCATGACGGAACACCGAATTCACTCATCGAAGGGATGGCATGTGGCTGCTTCCCCATCGCCGGCGATCTGGAATCCATCCGCGAGTGGATCACGCCTGGTGTAAATGGGCTGCTAATCGACCCATCCAAACCACAGATATTAGCAGATGCGATCCTGCGCGCCTTAACCAACGCCGACTTGCGGATGCAAGCCAGCGAGGAAAATCAGAAAATTATTGCCAGCCGCGCAGAGTATCAGCATTGCATGGCGAAGGCAGAGAGCTTTTATAAAAAAGTTATTACGCTTTAAACAAGAAGCCGAGTGCTTGTAAACACTCGGCTTCTTATCTTTTTACGGAATGATCTATGCCACAGGCGGGGTGCGCAAGTCGTCCAAACGGTCGCGCAGTTCGATGCGACGCGCATCGGCAGCATTGCGGATCTCTGCCTGGAATGCGACACCACGTTCGCGCAATTCTGAACGCAAAGCTTCGCCAGATTCTGGGGCAAGTAATAAAGCAACTGTCGAACCAACCAAACCACCGACAACAATGCCGATCATAAAACCAAAGATTCTTCGCATGGGTTTCTCCTCTTTATAAGCTATTCAGTCTTCCTATTATAACGATTTATTGCGGGAAATCCAGAGATATTTCAACTTGTAGGTTTTTCAACCAATTTTCTGTCTCTTTGGGAGATTTGAAACGCACTAAATCTAAATGCTCGTACTCTGGTAATGCCAACAAAGCAGGGTATTCGCGTTTACGCCGCCAGTAAGTCTTGAAAAGCCAGTGAAAAAGCGACTCTGGCGACCAAAGTTTGAGATGTGGCAAAAATGGTTCACGGTTGCCGTTCCAGATCACTTCCTGCGTGATCGCGCGACGAATTGTTCGAATGAACAAACGCAAAAAGTTGATGTGCAAGGGATAGTCGAGCCAAATGACTACTTCTGCGCGTGCCCAGCTCAGATCACGGACGACGCCATAGTTCCCATCGACAGCCCAGGATTCAGCAGAGATCGCCTTTTGAACGCGTTCACGCATCACTTCGGTGGGTGCTTCCTGCCAACCGGGATCCCAATGCAGGGCATCCAACTCGATATGCGGGATATCGAGTTTTTCTTCGATGTTTTTACCTAAAGTGGATTTGCCCGAGCCCGTCGTC
>JABGQU010000043.1 GCA_018648605.1 Anaerolineae bacterium
GCTTGCCTCTTTTTCGACACTGTGAAGTGGTGCACTTACAAGTTGAATCTAAGCAATAATATCCAGCTCATTGAACAAGCCCAGTCTGAGATCAGTTTGCGCAGAGAAGCCGAAGAAAGATTGAAAAAACTCAATCTTGAACTTGAAGGACGCGTTAGAGAACGCACTGTTGAAATCAATAAACGAATTGATACCGTTGAAAAACTGAATGCGGGTATGGCAAATATCCTACACGACCTCAACATTGCCAACGAAATTGCCGAAAGAAATGCCCGCCAACTCAAAGAAGCCAACGCAGAACTCGAAGCCTTCTCCTATTCCGTATCCCACGATTTACGTGCGCCATTACGACATATTGAAGGCTTCACTCAACTCCTTACCAAGAATCTTGGAGAAAACCTCGATGAAAATTCAAGCCGCTTTTTAGGAAATATCACCAAATCAACGCAAAGAATGAGCAACCTGATCAGTGACCTTCTCTTGCTTTCACGCGCAGGTAGGACGGAATTCCACACAAAGCCGCTAGACTTCAATGCGACGATCGAAGACATCCGTGCCGATCTGCTTGATGAGGTAGAGGGGCGCCAGATCACATGGAAACTTGCTACGCTCCCCCTTACCCAAGGCGATAAGGGGCTAATGAAAATCGTGTGGGTAAATCTAATAGACAACGCAGTGAAATACACGCGAAAACGCAAAAAAGCTATCATAGAAGTGAATACTCTCTCCCCAGACCACGCTAAGGCGCGCGCCGGATACGAAATTTTCTTCGTTCGTGATAATGGTGTTGGGTTTGACGCCACCTATATCGACAAATTATTCGGTGTTTTTCAGCGTCTGCATCAGCAAGAAGAATTTGAAGGGAATGGGATCGGGCTTGCTACTGTGCGTCGCATTATCCACCGGCATGGCGGCGAAGTTTGGGCAGAAGGAGACTTGAAGAAAGGTGCAACATTTTATTTCTCCTTGCCTACGCATAATAACAACTAAGGGCTATAATATCTTTTAGAAAAAACAAATAAGGCTTCTACAATCATGTCTCTGCGAGGAGGGCTTTAGCCCGACGTGGCGTCTCCCTCATAGCGTAGGAGATTGCTTCACCCCGAAAAGCGTCGGGGTTCGCAAAGACATATCATTGTCTAATTTCTAAATAATTTATCTATTAGTTAAAAAATATCCCTACTGGCTCTCAAGTAGGGATTAAAAAGGAATATGCATGCAGTTTTCAAAGAAAATCTTATACGCCGAGGATGATCCAAACGACATTGAATTGACAATGATGGCACTAAAAGAATATAACCTGGCAAACCAGGTTGTATCGGTAAAAAATGGGGTTGAAGCCCTCGATTATCTTTATCAACGCGGTAAATTCGCCGACCGCCCCGATGGGCATCCCCTTTTGGTGTTGCTTGATAATAAAATGCCAAAAAAGAATGGTCTGGAAGTTTTACGCGAAGTAAAAGCTGATCCTGAACTCAAGAGAATCCCGGTCGTAATGCTAACCTCCTCCAAAGAAGACCGCGATATATTAGAAAGCTATGATCTGGGTGTTAATGCCTATGTTGTAAAACCCGTTATTTTCCATGATTTTATCGAAGCTGTAAAAACTCTTGGACTTTTTTGGCTGCTTACGAATGAGCCGCCACGCTAAACTTTTTAAAGTGTAGTAAACCCGAAAGAGAAATGATTCCTTATGCCTACGCTTCTTAAACTTCTCCTTCTTGAAGACGACCCTTTTGATGCGGAACTTAATATCGCAACATTAGAGGCTGAAGGGTATCAATGTGTCTGGGAGCGTGTACAGACAAAAAAAGAATTCAAAGCAGCACTTGAGACTCCCGATTACGATATCGTCTTGCTGGATTACAACCTGCCCAGCTTCGACGGGATGGCAGCCCTGCGCTTATTCGCAGAATACAAGTTATTGATCCCTGTTATTTTAGTAACAGGTAATTTAGAAACAGAGTTGACGATTGAAAGCATCAAAGAGGGGGCAACCGATTATGTTCATAAGGATCGTATTACGCGATTAGTGCCCTCTGTAAAGCGAGCCTTGGCAGAATTTGAATTACGTCGTCTTGAACAGGAGAAATCTCAAGATTTGGCTTTGCTCAACAGGTTATATGAGCAAGCTAATCGGAGTAATCATCTTAGGGAGTTGGCTAACTTCATTGGGAATGAATTAAGTGCGAGGTTCGGCATCTTTTCCGTTTCGCTTAACTTTATTACCAAAGATCAACAGCACCTTGAACTCCTGAATATTCCCTTTTCTCCAGAAATAATTCGCAAGTTAGAAACCTTGGCAGGCCTGGCTGCTCCCAATCTACGTTTGTCTTTAGAATCCCATAGCGTATATAGAGATCTGATCGAGAACAAAAAAGCACACCGAGAAGTTTCCCAAGATTTTGTTCAGGGAGTTTTGAGTGATTTTGTCCGTCATTCTCTTTTGCCAGAAAAAGCAAAAAAAGGTTTGATAAAACTAGTCCCAAAAATTCAAGAATTCTTAAAGATAAAAACGGTCGTTGCTATTCCAATTATTAGTAAAGATGAACCTTTAGGTTTAGTTGGGCTTGCTTCTAGAACGACCATCACGGATGCGCAAATAGAACGTTTGGAAGCAATTGTTGAACAAATTGCCTTGATATTAAGCCGCAAAGCGGCTGAAGAAAAAATCACAGACTTGCAAAGATCACATCAATTGCTTCTCGACTCAACAGCCGAAGGCATTTTAGGGATGGATATGGAAGGAAAACATATCTTTGCGAACCCAGCGGCTGCTCAAATGTTGGGATACGAAGTAGATGAACTCCTTCAAAAAACAAGCCATCAGCTTTATCATCATGGTGGCGATACAATTGGAGAAATCAGAAATTGTCCTATCTACAAAGAAGAAGCTTACATAGATGACTCTCAGGACAAAACAACTATTTTTTATCGACAAGATGGAAGCTCTTTCCCCGTTTCATACACCAATTCCTTTATTATGGAAAATGGAAACCCGATCGGGGTGGTACTAACCTTTCAGGATATCAGCGAGCAAGTTGAACGTACGCGCGAAATCGCTCGGTTAGCACAGGTTGTTGAGCAGGTGCAAGTCTCGATCGGGATCATGGATCTGGCTGGCAAGGCGCTTTATGTCAATCCCCAGGTTGAGAAGGCAACGGGGACTTCACGAAAAGAATTCATCGGCAAGGATATAAAACTTCCACCTGAAAATGCACAGGACAAGGAAATTTACAAAAAAATATGGGCATCAGTTAGACTTGGCAAAAACTGGCAGGGAAATCTGGTCTATCAGAAATCTGATGGCAGTGAATATCATGAAGATGCAAATGTTTTCCCGATCAAAACCGATGATGGCGAAATTATCAATTATGCTTTTGTAAAACGTGAAATTACAGCTGAAGTAGAGGCGCAAAAACAAATTCAGCGTCAACTCTCTCGCTTGGAAACACTCCACTTAATTGATGCGACCATCCTGACAAGTCTCGATTTGCCTCTTACCATTGACATGATCTTGCGCCAGGCACTGAAAGAACTGGAAATGGACGCCATTGATCTGCTTGTTTTTGACCCAGCCATGCAGACTTTTTCTTGTGTTTCGCGCTTTGGTTTCATAACAGATGCTCTTGAGCATACGAATTTGCGTCTGGGAGAAGGGCTGGCAGGACGCGCCGCATTAGAACGGGAACGAGTTCATGTAGATGATCTTAGCGAATTTCTAAAAGGTGCGCCCCTGCTTTCTAAGGAAGGGTTTCTTAGCTACTTTGGTGTTCCGCTGATCGCAAAAGGACATCTCAAAGGAGTGTTGGAAGTTTTTCATCGAAAACCCTTTAAAGCTGATGCTGAGTGGCTCAGTTTCCTCGATACGCTTGCAGATCGAGCAGCAATTTCTGTGGAAAATTCTGATCTCTTTAATAATTTACGCCAAAGCAATGATGAATTGCGCTTTGCATACGAAGCCACTTTAGAAGGCTGGGCACATGCCTTGGAATTGCACGATATGGAAACAGAAGGGCACAGCCGCCGAGTTGTCGAAATGGTAACGCGCCTGGCTCATGTAATGGGCATCGAAGAAGAACACCTTACCCATATTAGACGTGGTGCTTTATTGCATGATATCGGGAAATTGGGTGTGTCTAAAGATATTCTCAACAAAAACGGCTCTCTGGATACCGAAGAGAGAAAGCTGATGGAAAAACACACCATCTATGCCCGCGAAATGTTATTAGGGATTCTCTTTTTGCAACCAGCTCTTGAGATTCCCTATAGCCACCACGAAAAATGGGATGGCTCAGGTTATCCGCTTGGACTAAAAGGTGCCGAAATTCCTCTTGCTGCGCGTATCTTTGCAATCATAGATGTGTACGATGCCCTCATTAGCGATCGTCCCTATCGAAAAGGTTGGGAACGTGAGAAAATCCTGAATTACCTTCAAAAAGAATCCGGCACGCACTTCGACCCGGATGTGGTGCGCGCGTTTTTGCAAGAGTTTGCCTCTTAGCGCTATACCGCTAAACGCAAAAAACTCTCAACGAATTGAGAGTTTTTTGCTTAAAAAGGGCTTTATCAAGACGGCCTTTGTACCCCCGCTGAGACTCGAACTCAGGCTTTCGGCTCCGGAGGCCGACGCTCTATCCACTGAGCTACGGGGGCAAAATTCGCGTTCTCTTAACCAAGCTGCGCGGGAGATTTTACCATGAAAGATTTCCATGCCCACGTGCTTGGAAAGTAGAGATCAAACCAATGCCTGTTCTTTTAATGCGCCCAGTTCAGCGCGATATTCTTGGATGAGTTCAACGTTGTTTCTCTCATTCCCTAATTTATGAAATTGATTTTTCTTATGTGCTAACTCTCCACAAACCTGATAAAAGCGCCGTGTTGCGGCATACCTCCCGCTAAAAAGGGCGCGTAAACGTGCGGAACTTTGTTTGCCTGTCGAGATGGCAGTGTGATATTGTTGCGCGCTAAGCAGCCCAAGTGTATATTCTTCTTGAAGATGTAATTTGAGCAATTTGCGCTCACTGGAGATTGCCCAAAGAATAAAGATGAACATAAAGAGCCAGCCTGTCCAATCGAGGGCGGTGCCAATGGCGAGCCCCGAAAGCCCACCCAGCAATGAAGCCAAGGTGTTGTGCATGGCATGCGTAAATAAAGCAATTCCAAACCCAAAGAGTGGTGCGAAAAACTTAACCAACCCAGAACGGTTAAGGCGCGCCATTGCCAAGCCGATGCCGATAAAAGACGTATAAAAAGGATGCTGCCAACCAACCAGGATCACGCGCACAAAGACCAGAAACCAAAGTCCGTCCCAGCCGCCATCTAGATAGCCCATATTGTAGATATAGTGTGTATTCTCTGTTGCGGCAAATCCCAAAGCGGTGATGCCTGCGTAGACAATACCATCAAGAATAGAGTCGAATTCCTTGCGGAAAACAAAGAAGACGATCAAGACAGCCAAGCCTTTTAGGCTTTCTTCAACAATTGGGGCGATGATCGAGCCAGTCGCCAAATCGGATGCGCTTTCAGAACCCGTGAAAACATAAACACCCATGCCCAAAACTGTATTGATGATAAAAGCGCCACCCGCGGCAATTGCCATTCCCCAAAAAAAGACCGCCCCGAGCAGAATTTTAGGTTCGCGCTCATAGCGGTCTGTCCAATAGAGAATATAGGCGAAAAGGAACATGGGGGCAAAGCCAAAAAATAAAGAAACCAGAAAGGGCATACTATCTCCTTTTTTAAAAGAAAAAACTTACTTGGGAGGCAGTGTTAGGGCAAAGCGAACACCCTCATCCACCCAACCCGATAAAGCCTCGTCGTTGTTTGTTCCAGCGGGACCAACCATCACCCAGCCGCGCATTACGCGCCCTGTGATATTAAAAACGCGCGTATGTGGGCGCGCCAAAGCCTCTTCATAATTCTCTTTTCCAACGCGTACGATCAGTGCGTCATCGAGAATGCCACAAGCCATGTTGCCTTGAAGCAGATAACCGACCCCACCAAACATCTTCTTTTCGATAACGGGGATAGTACCGAAGGATGTGCGGATGCGCTCTGCTAAAGTTTTATCGTATGCCATTCGGTTTTTTACTCGTAAACCAAATTGGTACGTGTAACGCGCGCGGCCTCGATCGGGATGCCCATCTCGGACAATACATCGTCTGGACGCCCGGTTGCCCCCTCGCGTGCTGTCAGGCGCATGAAGAGACGTAAATTCTCTCCCTCGGCGGGGAGGGGGGTAATCTCTAAAATGAGTGGACGCAGATCAAAGGTGGGTTTTTTTGTGGTGTAGCGTTTGTTCTTGCGGCGTTTGCGCCGCTCACGGAGGATGGATTCTGCCGCTAAAAGGGTAGCAATTTTCTCGTCCAGGAGTGATGCGGGTATTTCATCCAATAAAGTGACTTCGTACTCAGCAGTATGAACTTGAGTTTGAAGCGGCGGGCCGCGTAATTCCACTTCTTGCACTTGGGAAATCTTGATCCCTTCAGGCAAAGCTGTCTGGAATTTTTCTTTTAACGAATCAAGCTGCCAGCTTTCGTCATCTTCAAGCCAAAGATCGACTAACTCAGCTTGGCTAGTGAAACCCAGGGCGAGGGCAGCCGCTAATTGAATTTTGGGTTGAGGGTGAAAGCCCTGGCTATAAGCGAGGGGTAAATTTGCGCGGCGGGCGCTGCGTTCCCAGAGGCTGTGCAGGTCCAGGTGGCTGGTATAGCGCAATGCGCCTTGCTTTGAGAAGGTAATGCGAATTCTTATCATAGGTTGGGGATTATAACCGAGCAAGGGTTATTTTTCTGAGGCAACCTGATCGCGTCCCAGGGATTTTGCATGGTAGAGGGCTCGATCTGCATGCTCCAGAAATGCGTAGAGATCGGTATCTTTTTTTACGTCATTTTCACTGCTAATGCCAATACTTAGCGTAAAGAAAACGTTTCCCTTTTTTGTAGCGAAAGGTGTCTTGCGGATTGTATCGCAGAGGCGGTTTGCAGTTTTTATAGTGGTCTCAAAGTCTGTTTCGGGAAGGATCACAACAAATTCATCGCCCCCGAAGCGCCCGATGATGTCTACAATGCGCAGCATTTTTTGCAGGAAATTTGCAAAATTGATCAGCACTTGATCCCCGACAAGATGCCCGTAAGTATCGTTGATGTTTTTAAAATGGTCGATATCAATGACTAGCAGGGAAATGGTGTGTTTATAACGATAAGAACGATGGAGTTCTTGTTGGGCTAGTTCGAGCAGGTGGCGACGGTTGTGGAGACCGGTTAGAGAGTCTTTTGATGCAAGTCTTTCCACTTCGTCGTGGAGTTTTTTTCGTTCAGTGATATCTTGCAAAACGAGCAGGTAGCCAAGACGTTTTTTGTTACGATCGCGCAGGATAGATAATTTTCCTTCGAAATTTCTTATGATCCGATTTCGTCTTAGGGAGAATTCGAGCGCGCGACTGCCCTGGTCATCTTTGGGAAGGAGCGGTTTTATTTCAGGAAGATATTTTTCAATTGGCTTGCCAATAATGCTGTCTTTTGTGGGCAGGAGTAATTTTCGTGCAGCCGGGTTAATATCGAGCAGCCTGGTTTTGTGGTCGATGACCAGCATCCCTTCTTGCATATTTTCTACAATGGTATTCCGTGCAATGGGCATCAGATCTAGGAGATCATAGCGAAAGATGCCAATTGCGAAAGCAATCCCTGAGAAGGCAAAAGCAATGGGAGAAAAATCTTTCTGGAGTCCGGGGATAAGCTTGGTAATATAAATGTAATTGAAGATCAATGGCGCTAGCGCCCCTGCGACCAGCCAGTTCGATTGTTTGCGGTAGATGGGCGCTGAGCGAATATGTTGCTGGATGAGCAGAAATGCCCCAGAGAACATTAGGGCATAGGAATAAACCACGTTGACCCAGAACCAGGGGCCATATAGAGTAACTTTCAGGAGTTGTAAATGGTCGTTGACTGCTTCGATTTTCCATACATCCCAGATCATGCCGTGCCATTCATTGGTTTGGACAAGGGTAAAGGTGATAATGGGAAATACCCAGAAAAAGGCAAAGCGCGAGAAAGAAAGCCAGCGTACCTTTCCTGTATATTGCAGGGCAAAACCTATCCAGAAAATTGGTGCAGTTGTGATGAAGAGATAAGTGATTTTTACGCTTGAAAGTGAGATGTTTTCGGTAGAACCGATCAGTTCTCCAGTATTTGATAGTAACCAACCTGTAATGCATAAGAGATCCAGCATCAGCATCACAGCGCCTGGTACGAGACGTCGACGCCATGCGTAAATGGCAGCCGCAATCGTGATAAAGGCTGCTGTTGGCGCCAAGACAACGAAAAAATAATATTGATCCATAAGGAAGATGTTCCAGTAAGGGAAGTTTATTTAGTGTATCATAGGGCGTTTTATCTTCAATATTCTAACTTCAAAAAAGATGTTACGCAAAAGATGCCTTTGGCAGACTTTGGGGCTGCCCTCACCCTTCGCCATCTCCCAAAGGGAGATGGCGACTTAATTCCTTCTCCCTTTGGGGGAAGGTTAGGATGAGGGGAAAGGACAGTCCAATTTATTCACTGCGTAAGATCAGTTCATAATAAAAAACCCGCGTTCAAAACGATGCTTTTATCTGCTAATTAAGCACAGGAATTTCTTTCTTAGGCTTGGGTTTGCGTTTTACTTCGGGGCACATCCAGCCTTTGCCGGGATTTTCGTGGCGCAGGTTGTTGAAGATGGGCAAAATGCCGCAAGCGAAACATTGTTCGCGGCAGTCAACGCGGATCTCACCTTCAAGTGATTGTTGGTAATCGCGGAAGATGAACTTCTTGTTGACGGCGGTCGAGATATGATCCCAGGGGAAAATCTCGTCCACGCGGCGTTGACGGTGGGTGTAGAAATCGGGGTCAATGCCATGTTCGGCGAAGGCTTCCATCCAAATATGATACTGGCGTTGATCGCCCCAGGCATCAAATTTGGCACCGTTCTTCCAGGCGGTGTAAACCACGTCTGAAAGACGACGGTCGCCACGTGAGAGGAAGGCTTCGAGGAAAGTGTCTTCGGGCTGCGTCCACGAGAGATTGATGCCGCGGCGCAGTTTCTGTTTGAGCAAATCCTGTTTGGCGTTGATCTGTTCAAGCGTATCAACGGCCACCCACTGGAAGGATGTTTGCGGCTTGGGAACAAAGGTACCCACGCTCAAATTGACTTTGGCTCTGCCGCCAGTAATACGCTTTCCTTCGTCAAGAACTTTGTGCGCCAGATCGACAATGGCTTGTACGTCTTCGAGGGTTTCTGAGGGATGCCCGATCATGAAGTAGAGTTTGATGGTCGTCCAGCCGCGCTTGAAAATATCGCGCGAGACATCCAGCAATTGTTCATCTGTGATGAACTTGTTGATGATGCGCCGCATACGTTCGGTGGCGGCTTCGGGCGCGAGCGTAAAGCCCGTCGCACGGCTGCGTTTCAGCCCTTCCATCAGGTCGACGGAGACGGATTCGATGCGCAGCGAAGGCAGCGAGACGCCAATGGTTTTGTCGGAGAAACGTTCGTTGACTCTTTGGACTAACTCCGAAATACCCGTGTAATCGGATGAAGACAGGGAGAGGAAGGAGACTTCTTCGTACCCTGTGGATGCGAGGGCTTTTTCGGCGGCTTCGAGGACTTCGTCGACGCTGCGCTCGCGGACTGGACGTGTGGCGAAGCCCGCATGACAGAATCTACACCCGCGCGTGCAACCACGCATCACTTCGACCGTGACACGGTTGTGAACAATTTTGATGTTCGGGACGATGAAGTCGGTCGGCGGGGGCGGGAGTTTGGCAACGAGGCGCTTCATGATGACTTTGGGCGCTTCGGGCGCGAGCGGGGCGACTTCGGCGATGGTGTCGTCATCCATATAGTGGGCTTCGTAGAGGGAGGGGATGTAGACACCGGGGATCTGTGCGAGGGCTAAAAGTAGGCCTCTGCGAGCGTCTTTTTGCGACGTGTGCCCTTCTGGGTGAGCAGTCTCCTCTTTTGACGATGAGATTGCTTCGGCGGTAGTGCTGCCTCGCAAAGTCGCTTTATGTTGTTGAACGACATCGACAATATCGTGAATGACTTCTTCGCCTTCGCCGACGACGTAAGCGTCGATGAAGGGCCACATCGGTTCGGGGTTGGAGAAGGTGTGTCCACCGGCGATGATGAGGGGATGTTCGGGACCGCGATCCGCGCTTTTGAGCGGAATCATGCTCAGGTCAAGGGTGTTCAGCACATTGGTGTAGAGAGTTTCATAGGGGATGGTGAATCCGATGATATCGAAATCCGCCAATGGATGTTTTGATTCCAAGGCATAGAGCGGAATTTCGTGCTCTCGCATGACTTCTTCGAAATCGAGCCAGGGGAGGAAGGCGCGCTCGGCGAGGGCGTCGTCGCGCTGGTTGATCTGGTCATAGAGTATTTTCAGACCGACGTTGGAGACTCCGAGGTCGTAAATGTCGGGGAAGACGAAGGCGACTTTGGTTTGGATCTCGTCCCAATTTTTATGGACGGCGTTATATTCTCCGCCGACGTAGCGACCTGGTTTTTGTACCGTTAAAAGCACCCGCTCGAGGTGGGCTTCGATTTGTTCTGGAGTTAGCATGGGGGCATTATAAAGGAAAGTGGAGAGTTTTGGTAATAATTATACTCTTCAAGGCTTTTTGTCATGAATACCTGAAGACCAAAAATCAACGCGTGCAGGATCTGTGAATCGCTTTATATCGGTATTAGGCTTCCACATTTCCCCATCGGGAAGATAGGTTTTTTCATTAAACATATGCTGCCAAGTGTTAGTCCCTTCAATTCCAACAAGGTTTGCGCCGCGAAGGTCAGCTCCATGAAAGTTGCAACCGCTAATCCATGCGCCTTCAAAATCCACACATTGAAGCAGAGCCCCTGCAAAGGAAGAATCTTCAAGTTCTGCATTTTTCAATATTGCATAAGTTAAATCTACTCCAGCAAGTTGTGATTGGAGAAGGATTATGCCTTCCCAATTTGCAAAAGCAAAAGAATGATTTTTAAGAGAGCCATCTCGATGCCAACCATGATCAATGATTTCTTCTGAAGCAGGTACAGCAACATCCCTTATTTTACTTCCTAGTTTTCCAATTAGATCTTTTTTTCTGTTAGCCAAGTTGTTTTGTCTGTTGATTACAAGCTCGAACAAGCCGTAAGTGATTAATGCTCCAGTAATTTCCGTTCCAAAATTTAATAACCATCCACCCCAATCATTCGTAAAGAAAATCCCGAGAACAGAAGAGATGAGCGCAATAAAAAAAAGTAAGGTAAAAATCAACTTACGAGTTTTGTCTAGATGCATAATTCAATATCCCGTTTAACTTTAATACGTCATTTTATCAAAATACGTCCACCCATCCAGATCGGGCGGTTGGATGCCCAACTGTGTCAGGATGGTCATGATCTGCGAGCGGTGTTCGGTAGCGTGGTTGATGGCTTGCGTGAGCAGGATCGTCTTCGGGACGTCGCGGAGAGTGCCGTCCCAGTCGATTTCGACGGTGTCGTCTGCATCCACTTTTGGCGCCCATTCGATGAAGCTTACGCCCGTGTCGCGCAGCAATGCGCCGATCTCGGCGAGGCTCATGGGGGCATCACTTCCCCCTTCAAAGCGTTTGCCTGTGCTGACGCGGGAGAAGTAGGCGCGTTCTGCGCGGGCGATGTGTTGGAAGGTCTCGCGGATCGCGCCGTAGGTGCCGTCGAGGGTCGAGTCGAGTTGCTCGTCGCTGAGTTTGGCGCAAATGTCAAGCAGTTGCAGGTTTGCCCATAAATTATGGTTGAAGAGGGTGGTGAGAGTGTTCATATCTGAACTCCTATTGAATTACTGATTCTGCGAGGAGCCGCTTTGCGGCGACGAAGCAGTCTTCTGGTAATTGGCTTACTCTAAATTCGATGAGATTGCTTACCCCATTTGGGGCACAGGTCGCTTCGCTCGCAAAATCAGTACAAATTTAAAAATGTCCATCACGAGCGTAGGTTTCGATCATCTGAACGGCTTTTTCGACACCGTTCTCCGCTCGAATTTCTTCTACAATTCGCTTGGCGTTTTCACGAATGGTCTGATTCTCAATAACCTGTTGCAACGCTTTAGCTAGTTTCTCTGCCGTCAATTTCTTGCGCGGAATAGGCTGTGAACCAACACCCATTTCGTGGATGCGATTGCCCCAGAAGAATTGGTCGCCGAAGGAAGGCACGATCACGCTCGGCACGCCAGCGCGTAAGCCTGCTGCCGTTGTCCCTGCACCGCCGTGATGCACAACCGCCGCCATTTGCGGGAAAAGCCACTCGTGTGGCACGCTTTCAACTTTCAATATCGAATCGGGCAAATCAGCGGAATCAAATCCGCTCCAATCGCTGAGCATAATGCCGCGTTGACCGATCATCTGCAGGGCATCGGCAACGATCTGTACTGCTTCTTCACGCTCGTGATCGATCATGCTCCCAAAGCCGACGTAGATGGGCGGTGGTCCGCTTGCCAAAAAGTCACGCAGTGCGTCGTCGGGCTGATAATCTTCCGCTGCATCGAGGAACCAGTAGCCTGCCACCTGTTGATTGTCGCCCCAGTCGACAGGTTTGGGGATCACGAGCGGGCTATAGCCATAGACGAAAGGTGTTGCTCCTCTCGGGGAATCGATCTTCCAATAGAATTTTTTACTCAGAGCGGGTAAATCCAGTATGTCTCTGCGGCATTCGTTCACGGAGGAAAGCAGCAAATTGAAAAAAGTCTGGTTTGAAATTTTCGTGGACCAGTAATTCGAGAGACCCTTCAGTGGCTGCCAACTTGGCGATTTCTTTCCCATCAGCGGGGGAATATATCTTGAGGGAATCGCGGGCCAAAGATAGGTGGCGATGGCTGGGAGTTCCAGTTTTTCTGCCACATGCCAACCGGCAAAAGACAGCCCAGAGTTGAGCATTAAGTCGGCATCACGATTGGCATCCAACGTTACCTTGAAAATCTCTTCCAGTGCCAGCTTAAAGTTCTTCTCCATCCAGCGCATGATGCGCAGCATATTATTCCCCAACTCGGCGACGGCTTGGTTGACCAATACTTCACGCGGGTCCAAGTCGATTGGGTAAAAATCCAGACCATGTTCTTTGACAAAGCTCTCGAAAATCTGATGAGAGACAACACAAACCTCGTGCCCAACCTGTTGCAAGCCTTTTCCCAAAGCGATATAAGGTTGAACGTCGCCGCGTGTACCAAAGGTATTGATCGTGATCTTCATTTATTTTTCCCTAGAGGTCAAAAACAAACGCTCCATCCTGCATAAGCACTTCCCCATCAACGGCGATCGTGCAATCTGTGGGGATCACATCGATATGTGTGGTTGCTGACCAATCCGCGCCGGTGGTGCGTCCGCCCGGGTCACCGAATGCGATATGGATGCCGGGGATTTTCTCATCCTGCAAGAGAACGCCGCTTAATTTGGTCAACGCGGTGTTAGTGCCGATCGCAAATTCACCAATGCGGCGTCCGTTTTCGTTCGAGTTGAGATATGCCCAAAGCTCATCTTCGATCTGCTTATTCTCGCAATGTACTTTTTCTACCCAGCCATCTTTTACTTCAAAGGTGACGGGCGTATCCAGCACGCCATATTTTGGCGAGAAATAGTCGCCGAGGATATCGGCAACGATTGTGCCATTTACAGTTTCGGGGCAGGTGAAGACTTCGCCTTCGGGCAAGTTGCCCCAGTCGCCGGGGTTGTGATAAAGCCCGTGGCACGGAATCCATTTCAAATCAGGGGCGAAACGGGCGGTCACATCGCTACCTTTTTTGGATGTAAAGGTGATCGTTTTGGCTTTTTTGACGATCTCGTGGACTCGCATCGTTAGGTCGTGAATTTGCTGATAGTCCGCCCGCATCCCCTCGCGCATCAGTTGCTCTGTGATCGAGACCATATGCCCGTGCCGGAATTTGATTCCCTTTTTTATCATCTGCGCGGTAATACCCATGCGGAACGTTAACTCGCCCCTTTGTGCACCGGCGGCATAGATGGTGACGGTTGGGTCGAAATCGAAGATCGCTTCCATGAAGCCTTCCGGCATCTCGGTGAATGGGCGTGTACCGAAATCTTCCATTTTGATCAGTTTGACTTTGGCATCAGTCGCCAGAGCTTCTGCTTCGAGTGCTTGCCCAATTGAGAAAGTTTCTTCATCAGAGATGATATAAACGCAGTCTTTTGCGCGAATATTCATGCAGGTTTGGACGGCAACTTGCGCGCCTTCGCGGATGTCTTGGGGAATGTTCATAGATGTCTTCCTTCGTTATAGTATGAGGGAATTGTACTCGAAAGTGCCGGTTCCTGAGCGGAGGCGATGCGAAGCAGCGTCGTAGTCGAAGGGCGCTTTGTGAAAACCGGCTCTTACCCGAAGGGCACACGTCGACTGCGCTTCGCTCCGCTCAGAGGCTGGAAAAGAAAAACCCCTGCACGAAACCGAGGTATCCCGTGCAGGGGTGAGAAATGGGAGAAGACGTGATCTACGCTTCTACAACAGTCTCTTTTTTACCAAATTGTTCACGTGCCAGCAGCCAAAGGGCGCCGAGGGCAAAGAGGATCACGACCCACTTGATGATCCAGCCCGCTGCGGGGACGGACATGAAGAGCGCCAGGATAATTACGCCAATTGCCAGTGGGTAGAATTTATGGTTGACCCATTCCGGTTTGAAGCGGGCGAGGAGCAATTTGCCACCGAGGGTAGCGACGATGATCTTGGTCAGGTAGGCGACCGTTAAGATGAAGCCTACGATCAAGGCGAAGAGCGTGAGCAAGCCCAGGATCACGATCGTGCCGCTTAATCCGCCCAGCGAGAGGAAGCCGAAGATGATCGCACCGAGGATCATGGCTGTGAAGACAACCAGAAGGGCGAAGAAGAAGAATGCATAGGCGACCACGCCCCAGCCGAGGCTTTGCCAGGTTTCGGTTTGCAGTTTATATTCTGCGCTGGCAAGGAAGTTCGGGAAGAGCCACTGCATCAACATGCCCAAAGCGATCAGGGTGATGATGGTGCGCAGCAGGCTGAGTGCCCAGAAGCCAGCCATTTGTTGCGGGGTAGGGGGAGCGGGATGCTCGTAATTGCTGACATATTCAGGTTCTACACGCAGGGTTTCGCCACCGACAGCATTGGCAGGAAAACTGAGAATTGTGGCGGATGTGTAGGTCAGGTCGCCGTTGATCTTGGCATCGTTGGTGATGGTAATGCCGGGGGCTACCGAGGGAATGGCGATATTCATTTGGGGGCCATAGAAGTTCGGGGGCATGTTCTCTCCGCCTTCTGAAGACGAATCGACATAGGCTTTGACGTTCCCGTCAACCCTGCCGCTCAACTCAAAAGCGGATGTGCCTGCGAGAATATCACCTGCGACATCGCCCGCGACGAGAACTTGCGCGCCGCCGACAACAATATCTCCGCCGATGATGCTGCCCGGCATTACTTCGAGGCTTGCGCCGCCAAAGAGCAGATCGTCGCCGATGACGGCTTCTTTGCCAAGTTGGATGGCGGCTGCAAATGCACGTACATCATCGCCGACAGTGCCGTTGATGATGACACTCTGTGCGCCGGTAACGAGGTCCCCTTCGACCGTGCCGTTGATGGTCACCGTCTGTGCGCCAGTGTAGAGATCGCCTTGAATGACGCCATCTACAATGACGGTTTCTGCGCCGATGTATAGGTCGTCTTCGACGATTTCGTCGGCTTCGATGACGACGCGCCCGCCTTCGCGCCCGTCAAATGCGGATGCGGTGGGGACGAGGATGAGGGCAAGCATGACGAAGATCGTCAGGGTGGTGAAAATTTTTGAATTGCGTGACATAACACTCTCCTTAGATAAGTGGGGGTTTAATTTTTGTGTCTGGTGAGATATACGTGATGCGGAGGAAAACGTTGCAAAGAAAAACCCCATCCCGAAGATTGGGATGGGGAAGATTCTTTTTTAGCGGGAGCAGGTTCAAATCTGCATATGATCTGGCTAAGCCTGGATGACGATCTTGCCATTCTTGTAGAAGAGTTCCCCGTCGACAAGAATTTCACCATCATGCATATCGCAGAGCATATCCCAATGTAAACCGGATTCATTCTTGCCGCCGCCCTCAGGGAAGCCCGCGCCGACTGCAAGATGGATTGTGCCGCCCATCTTCTCATCGAAGAGCATATTCTTGGTAAAACGCTGGATGCCATAATTGGTGCCGATGCCAAGCTCGCCGAGAATGCGCGAACCATCATCGGTATCAAGCAAAGCCGTTAGTAATTCCTGATTCTTTTCAGCCTGTTCTTTGACAACCTTGCCATTCTCGAACCAAAGCTGAATATCGTGAATTTCTTGCCCACTGTGAATGGCGGGATATTTGAAACGCACCCAGCCATTGACTGAGTCTTCGACGGGGCTGGCGAAAACTTCACCTGATGGGAAGTTGTGTGTCCCTGCTGATTCGATAAAAGTACGCCCTTCGATGGACAGGGTCATATCAATATTTTCGCCTTTGATAACGACTTCTTTATGTCCTTTGAGCCACTCGATGAGTTTGCGCTGGCGAGCAGCTTCTTCTTCCCAGAACGCAACAGGGTCGCCTTCGTGAAGCATTCCCGCGCCATAAACAAATTCCTGATAATCCGCCAAGCTCATGTCGGCATCTTGTGCCATCGCGTTGGTCGGGTAGACCGTCATGCACCATTTCAAGTCGCCGGTTGCAGAGCGTTGCATCATGATCTTGGACATTTCGGCATTGGCGCGCCCAAATTGTGCGAGACGTTTGGGGTCCACGCCGCTGAGGGTGCGGGTGTTGCTGTCTGCCCAGATGCGTAGAAAAGCATCGAAGGTTTCGAGCATTTCTTTTTGAACGGGGGAGATGTAGGTGAGCTGTTCTTCGGAAGCGTGTTTAAAGAAAATTTCGCGTAAACCTGGAACCTGGTTCATAGTCATAACGTGTGCGCCAGCTTTTACGGCTTCTTCATAGACAGCCATAGTTAGTTCGTCTGCTAATGGCGTGGTTTGGATGAGTAATTGTTCGCCTGGCTGAATTTTGAGCGAGTAGTAGATGATTACTTTTGCGAGTTTTGTGATGCGAGGATCAGGCATGGTTTTTCCTTTCAAGGGGGAACAGCTCAGAAATTATAAAGGGTAAGAGCCTTTATAAATATTGGAGTTTTGTATGATTTTTATTCCCCGATGATTTTTATAAGGACACGCTTACGGCGCCGACCATCAAATTCCCCATAGAAGATTTGCTCCCATGTACCGAAATCAAGTTTCCCGTTAGTGATGGCGACCATAACTTCGCGTCCCATCACTTGGCGTTTCATGTGGGCATCGGCATTATCTTCACCGGTATCGTTGTGTCGGTATTGGTTGATGGGGGCATGCGGGGCAAGCGTTTCGAGCCATTTTTCGTAGTCTTGATGTAAGCCGTGTTCGTGGTCGTTGATGAAGACCGATGCTGTGATATGCATTGCATTTACAAGTCAAAACCAACTACCACTTTAAAATATCGCCCGATCTGACTTCGCTGTTGCTTATACTAACAAAAGACATACATTTCAATGTAAAACAAGGAGTTTCAATAGTCTAAAAGTTCGGATGGGCTCCATACTTGGTACAGAAGCCCTCGTCACACCATTCTTTCGTGTCGGGTACAAGCGTGCCAACGTGAACGTTTTACCAATCTTGACAACGGCGTAATGACCAATGCGGATATGCGCGTGCCAAATAGATAAAGCCCGTTGAGAGCCTAATGTGAGTTATATCACTTACCCAGGTTTGCTCCGGATAAGAAATAGCCTGTTCTTCTATAAGATTGGGATAACGAGGATATCCATACTGCGAATTAGTTGTGATTGTTTTCGTCTTTTTCACAGGCTGTAAAAGGTCGTTCTCTCGCATTATGTGTTGCGCTCGTTTGCGATTGACTTATATCCTGTATGGTCCTCGCCCTAATTATTTTGCTGCTCGGCGAGACTCACAAACTGGGAACTTTGCTTGAGCACTCTTGATCTGAGAAAGAATTTCTTCTTGCACAGTGGCCGCATGTTGATATAATCCATTCAAAAGGATTGAATATGCAGAAAGTTAACAAGTCTAGTTTGCGATATAACTTTAAAGAGATTTTATTTTCTGTGCCTGTGCGCATCAAAATTGTAGGTATTATGATGCTGCCTATTTTGATATTAGGAATCTCTCTCAATTATTGGGTGCGAACCGGATTATCAGACTGGCTATCTTATCTGCTTTCAGATGAGCGGGTGCGGATTGCAATGGAAGCTGGAAGTCGTAGTGTGGTACTTGTCACTGCCTTATCAACTGTGATGTCGATTTTGTTTACATTCCTGTTGATGCTTACGCTTACCAAGCCTTTGTTAGAGTTAAGGCAAGTTGCTCTAAAAGTTGCAGAAGGGGATCTTGAATCACGAGCACATGTTAGAACCCGTGATGAGATCGGTGAAGTGGCAGAGTCTGTGAATCAAATGATAGATCACCTTGTCAGCAGTCAGCAAAGATTAGAGCGTACGAATCGACGGTTAGAAGCGATTAACCGCATTGCAATTGCTGCAGGACGCGGATTGGAACTGAAAGATCTCTTGGGGGTTTCACTGCAAACTGTACTTGAAGAAATGAGATTTGAAAGCGGGTGGATATATCTAAAAGACCAAAATGATCATTCATCGAAATTCGTATTAGCCTGTGCAATTGGTTTACCAAAAAGGGTTGAAGTGCATCTCCTTGATGCAAATAAAGGACTATGCACATGTGATGAAAATATTTTGATTGACGATGCAAATACGCAAATCAATGTACATCAATGTGCTTCACTTGAGAGCTTGGCACTTCAATACAATATTCCAACGCAATATGTTTCTGTTCCACTGGATTTAGATGACCGGCGTATCGGCATAATTAATATGCTTTGTTCAAAAGACCATGTGCTGTCAGAGAACGACTTAGAAGTGTTGGGGACAATCAGTCAGCAATTGTCTGACTACATCGAAAACGCCTGGTTACAAATTAGTTTACGTGAAAAAGAGGCAACTCGTCAGGTATTGCTTAGTGCGCTAGTTAAAGCTCAAGAAGATGAGCGTGCTCGATTGGCCAGAGAATTGCATGATGATGCCGGGCAACAACTTACCAGTTTGTTGGTACACCTTAAAGCCTTTGAAAAATTAACGCCTGAAGGGGAGCTTAGAGAGAAAGTTGCTAATCTTTGCCAGACCACTTCAGGGACTATTGAGCGAGTACGATCTCTTTCACATCGCTTAAGGCCTGCTGTTTTAGAAGAGCTTGGGCTTGAGGCCGCCCTAAGAACCTTGGCTGGTGAAATGCTGGTCACCACTGACCTGGATTTTGAATGCAATCTTAATTTAGATGATCGTCGGTTGCCCTTTGAGATAGAGACCAGCCTGTATCGTATTGCACAAGAAAGTTTAACAAATATTGTTAATCACGCAGAAGCCCAGTGTGTGACGATTGAATTATTGCACCTTCCCTATGCCGTAAGCCTTCAGATCAAAGATGACGGGCGTGGTTTTGGAGGTCAGTTTTCTGTGTCTAAATCGGATCAACAACGGCTGGGGTTGATCAGTATGCAGGAACGTGCAGAGATGTTGGGGGGATATTTTCTTATTGAAACGAGTCGGGATTTGGGAACGTCCGTTCAAGTGCGTATTCCTGTACTTCCAGAGGTTATTGAATGACAGAGTCGAAAATTCGTGTATTACTGGTAGACGATCATAAAGTCTTGAGGGATGGCCTACGTGTATTGGTTGATGGAGAAAATGATTTAGAGGTTATTTCCGAGGCAGGAACCGGTGAAGAGGCAATCCAAAAAATCATTGAGACGACCCCAGATGTAGTTGTTTTAGATATTGGTTTACCTGATACTAGCGGTATTGACATTGTTCGCAAGATCCGCCAACAAGAATTACCAGTTCGTATTGTTATTCTTTCAATGTATGATGATCGAGAATTGGTAATACGAGCCATCGAAGCGGGGTGCGATGGATATGTGCCAAAATCATCTGCTCATACGGATCTTTTGCAGGCAATCCGCACAGTACACACGGGAAAGCGTTTCTTACATCCCGAGGCAGCTACAGAAGTGATTGACGGACTACTGGAGAAACAAGATGAAGCGCGCTTATTAACGGGGCTGTCGAAACGCGAGGTGGAAGTTTTACGGCTTACGGCAAGAGGATTTACAAGTCGAGATATTGGGGAGAAACTCGCTCTCAGCCCGAAAACTGTGGATACTTACCGACAAAGAGCAATGATCAAGCTTGATTTGGAGAGCCGAGCTGATCTCATAAGTTTTGCTCTCCGGGCTGGGTTGTTGAATAACGGTAACATTCCCGAGTAAGCAAGTGTTCTATTGCAATATGAAGGAAGCTTTTGTCAGGAATACTCCTACAAATCAATGTGGTTTTCCTGATAGATTTGAATTTGCACTTTTGTTACTATCGTAAGTAGTAGTAAATTCGGTTATTGACGGATAGAGAATGATGACAGAGAAACGAAAAAAGATTAGTCGACGAGAATTTCTGAAATTAGCCGGTTTAGCTACTTCCTCTATCGCGGCGGCGAATTTAGATTCGTTGGTTAAAAACAATCCCGTGTCTACAGAAAACAGTAAGATGATGGATGCGGCAGGGCGTCCTAAGCGTCCGTGGTGGATACGGGAGGTAGAAACGCCTACAGTAGATATCGATTGGGAGAATCTACAACGCTTTGATGCTCGTGCTACGGTTCGCGGTTCAGGGATAGTTAGCTATGTTGGAGAAGATGAATTTGAGAGACTGACTAAAGTAGCTGCTGAAAAGGAAAAGGAAAGAATTCTAAAAAATGTTCCCGGCTATACGTTAAAAGATCAGGCATTGGTGTCAGCTCAGGCCAATGCTGCTGTAGGAATGCGTTCATTTCTTGGGCCACAACGAGCATTAACACCAACTGAACGTGAAGCGCCCAAATGGAAAGGTTCATCAGATGAAGCGGCTCGCATTTTGAGAGTTGCAATGCGCCATTTTGGGGCTGCGACAATTGGCTTTGTTGAACTCAATGAAAAAAACAGTAAATTAATGTATTCCTATGATATGGATGGGAAGCAGATCGCCTTTGAAGATGTAGATGAAGCCTATGAGACAAGCCAAAAGCGAGTAATTCCTTATAAGGCTAAATGGGTTATCGTCTATACCGTTCAAATGTCTTCCGAGACACTTAAGCGAGCGCCCACTGCGATCGCACAGCAAACGACCCTTTTGTCTTACAGTCGCGCTTTGGATATTCAAAATAAAACACAAGAATTCTTGCGTGGCTTGGGATACCAGTGTCTTGGGGAGGCTACTGTAAATGGGTTAGGTATCTCACCTGCTTTTGCTGTAATGGCTGGTTTGGGAGAGTTGGCACGGCACAATCGTGTGATAACACCGGAATTTGGTCCAATGGTGAGGATATTCAAGATGGTTACGGATTTACCGGTCACTATAGATAAGCCGATTGATGCCGGCATCATGGAGTTTTGTAAGCATTGTAAAAAGTGCTCAGAAACGTGTCCAGCCAGCGCCTTGAGTTTTGATGATGAGCCAGGGTGGAGTGTTCAGGGAAAGTGGAATAATCCCGGACATAAAGCTTGGTACGAGAATTCAATCAAATGCCGCACCTATATGCTGGGGGAAGCGGGCACTAATTGCAGTATTTGCTTTTCAGTTTGCCCATTTTCAAAAAAGAACAAAGCCTGGATACACCAGTGGGTCAAAGCCGGGATTTCAGTTGCGCCTCCCTTGGATAGTTTACTACGCAGCCTAGACGATGCCTTTAGCTATGGTGCTCAAAAGAGACCTGAAGAATGGTGGTGGTTGAATTTGCCTGAATACGGCATTGATACCGAACAAACCATTCAGGAAGATTGACGCTAAATACATGAGTGACGATAAAGATTTCCAGACAATCAAAATAACGCGCAGATCATGGTTTGAGTGGACGCTGTGGGCTTTGTGGCTATTCTTGGAGGTCGTCTTTTTACAAAGTGCTGTAGCTAGTGGCAAGGAACTTGAACCAAGAGCAGCCATGATCTATTGGCTTATATTTGGAGTATTGCTCCTTGGTGGGTTCGTTTTTTGGATTGTACGCCGGAGTCGTCTGCTATAGATCAAGCATGGCGTTTATGGGGAAATTGCAGAAATATTAAGTTTGTCAGAAAAAACCCTACAAAACAACTGATTTTTCCTGCTATATCAAGCAAGTCGCTTCTGCTACCATAAGATAGTAAAGTTTTGCCCATTTTGGGTTATCTTGCTATTGGAGAGCAGAAAACACATGAAACGAGTCACCAACGCTGTAAAAAAATTTTTCTTTCCACCAGTTGATGCTTCGCGTCGGATGAAAATTTTGCCATATGTGGTAATAAGTTTTCTTTTTCTATTTATGGTAATTGCTAGTACTTATACTTGGGAGTACACCAACTCCACAGATTTCTGCGGCTCAGCCTGCCATGGTATACACCCGGCAGAGAACGAAACCTTTGAAGCATCTCCTCATGCTGAAGTTAAATGCGTTGAATGTCATATTGGGCGTGAATTTGTTGGTAATCAACTCACGCGCAAAATGGGTGATGTAAAACATTTGATCGCTGCAGTCACTAAGAATTATG
>JABGQU010000044.1 GCA_018648605.1 Anaerolineae bacterium
ATAACGATTATTTGCTCAAAGTCTTACAGGCGCAATAATTAGATGCGATTGCCCTTTCTACATCCCCCCTAAATTCCAAGTGCGTGGAATTTAGGGGGGATGTAGAAAGGGCAGAGGGGGCAAAAAAATAGGGGCAGGTCTCAGACCTGCCCCTACGAAAGAGCTTTATTTTATTTGTTGCGGGCTTACATCATGCCGCCCATGCCGCCCATTCCACCTGGGGGCATTGCGGGGCCTGCGCCACCTTCGTCAGGGACGTCGGTGATGAGTGCTTCGGTAGTCAGGATCATGGCTGCGATGGAGGCAGCGTTCTCGAGGGCGCCGCGGGTAACTTTGGCGGGGTCGATGACACCGGCTTTGATCATGTCGACATATTCATCGGTGATGACATTGTAGCCAACTTTGCTGTCTTTTTCGCGGCGAACGTTCTCAACGATGACGGAGCCATCTTTGCCAGCGTTTTCGGCGATTTTGCGCATCGGGACAGAGAGTGCTTTGCCAACAATATTGATGCCGGTCTGCTCGTCGTCGTTGTCGCCTTTGAGACCTTCAAGAGCGGCGGCAGCATTGATGAGAGCAACACCACCACCAGGAACGATACCTTCTTCGACTGCCGCGCGGGTAGCAGAGAGGGCGTCTTCAACGCGGTGTTTCTTCTCTTTGAGTTCGGTCTCGGTGGCTGCGCCAACACGGATGATGGCAACACCGCCAGAGAGTTTGGCGAGACGTTCCTGCAATTTTTCGCGGTCGTAATCGCTGGTGCTCTTTTCGATCTCGACACGGATCTGTTCAACGCGACCTTTGATCTGGGCTGCATCGCCTTTGCCGCTGATAACGGTGGTGTTCTCTTTGTCGGAGACAACCTTCTCGGCGCGACCGAGATCATCGAGAGAAGCGGTTTCGAGCTTGCCACCAGTCTCTTCAGCAATAACGGTACCACCGGTCAGGATGGCGATATCTTGCATCATGGCTTTGCGACGGTCGCCAAATCCGGGGGCTTTGACAGCCAAAACATTAAGCATACCGCGCAATTTGTTGAGAACGAGGGTAGCGAGAGCTTCGCCGTCGATATCTTCGGCAAGGATGACGAGGTCACGTTTGCCGATCTGGATCAGTTTTTCAAGCAAGGGAACAAGATCTTGTGCCGAAGAGATTTTCTTCTCATGGATGAGAACGTAGGGTTCTTCGATCACAGCTTCCATGCTGTCTGCATCGGTGATGAAATAAGGTGAAAGGTAGCCACGGTCGAACTGCATACCTTCAACATATTCGGTTTCGAACTGCAAACCTTTGGATTCTTCAACGGTGATAACGCCGTCGTTACCAACTTTGTCCATCACGTCGGCGATCAAATCACCGATCATGCGATCTTGGGCAGAGATGGAAGCCACATTAGCGATCTCTTCTTTCGAAGAAAGCTCGATAGAGAGTTCACTGATCTTTTCGGCAACAGCTTTGGCAGCTTTTTCGATACCACGTTTCAGGAGCATGGCGTTAGAGCCAGCGGCGAGGGTCTTGAGACCTTCGGTGACGATGGCGTGTGCCAAAACGGTGGATGTGGTCGTTCCATCACCAGCGATATCGTTGGTTTTGGTGGCGGCTTCTTTAAGAAGCTGCGCGCCCATATTCTGGAAAGGATCTTCGAGTTCGATCTCTTTTGCAACGGTCACGCCATCGTGGGTGATGGTGGGGGAACCGAATTTGCGGTCAAGGGCAACGTTGCGCCCTTTGGGTCCAAGCGTCGTGGAAACGGCGTTGGCGAGTACATCGATACCTTCTTTAAGGCTACGACGTGCCTCTTCTGAGAACTTAAGTTGTTTAGCCATGGGTCAATCCTCCAAAAGAATTTAATTAGTTTTCTATGATAGCGAGAATTTCATCCTCGCGCAGAATAAGTAAGTTTTTGCCCTCGTGCTTCAAGGATGATCCGCCATAGCGAGAAAATAAAACTTTATCGCCAAGTATCACATCTAGCGCAAGTCGCTGACCATTCCCATCGCGCAAGCCCGCGCCAACTGCAATAACGATCCCTTGCTGGGGTTCTTCTTGCGCCGTTCCAGGCAATGCGATCCCGCCAGCCGAAAGCGTGTCCTTCTCAATCGGCTCGACAACAACGCGGTCACCGAGGGGTTTTAGGGTAGAGGTCATTTTGAACAAATCTTCCTTAGACAAGATTTTAGCACCCTAAGCTTCAGAGTGCTAATAACGCCCGAATGATACTTGCCCCCCGAAAGAGCGTCAAGGGGTGTTAATGAATTCTTATGAAGTTCTGATATTGGAATTGGATGAAAAAAGGTACTGGGCATTTTGGAAATGCAAGGTACTGGGCATTTTGGAAATGCTCAGTACCTGGATACGCACTTGATTTAGACTTGCTTTCACTTATCGACATCTACTCCAACGACTGGCAGATCTCTTCACCCGCCTGGACAATGCCCATAATATCCCTATCACCGCTGAACTGGGCTCTGATCTCTGCCATCACCGTCATTGCCTCATCGCAATAATTCTCTTTCGGGCGGCTGAGCGCGGCAAGGACAGAACCATAGGTGTAATAATAAACAACCGTATTCGCTGAAAGCTCCAACCCGATCACATCAGAAGGCTCATCATTAGGACCGCAACCACCGCGCCCATCACAGGATTCATCGGCTGTGCAACCACGAATGGCACATTTCAATGCCGGGATCGAGCCTTCGTAGTTGCGCGATTTGAAATATACAATACCCAACTGTCCGTAAATATCTGCATTCGCCGGATCAATTTCGAGCGCTTTTTGCACATTTCGTGCAGCAATGAAGAATTCACCCTCTTGAGAATAGGTCTTCGCAATAGATAGATAGGGCACAGGATCTTCAATGCCAAGTTGCTCATTAAGACGTGCGGCTTTCGCAAAATATTCAAGTGAGCTTTCATAGAGCTGGGTACGTACTGTGTCGTTGGTGCTGTCAAAAGCAAGGCGACGATAATTTGCGCCTGCGCGCAAGTGAAGAAAAGTCAGGTTGGGGGAGATGATTAATGCCTTATCGTATTCCTGAATAGCCTGATTATATTGCCCCAGCGACTCAAGCACATAAGCATAAACACGATGTACGTCCATGAGCGTATCATCCTGCTCAATGGCTTGTTGAATATATTGCTCGGCTTGACCCCACTTTTGCTCATCGACCAAAATTTCGGCATAATAAGCCAGCGCGAGTGTGTTCTGATTATCCAATTGTAAAGCGCGCACCGCTTCCTGTTCCGCTTCGAGGAGATAATCGGCGGCTTGGTCAGCTCCGAAAAGGATGCTGTTGGCGTTCCAGTCCAGCACAAATGCTCGGGTGGCGTGTACCGCACTATCGTCCGGGGCGAGTTCCACGGCTTTATCAGCGGAAGCAAGTGCCTCTTGGAGTCTGTCCCGCTGCTGGTCATCCGTTGTCAGCAAAGCAGATGAGTAAGTCTGAATACGCGCCAGATTTGCCCATATTTCTGCATTATTCAGATCAACACGAGCGGCTTCCTCATAGGCGGTAATGGCGGCATCCAGCTTACCGGCCGCAAATTGTGCTTCGCCTTCGAGTGCGTAAGATTGCGCAACGCGCGTGGGCGTAGGCGTGGGTGTAAAAGGGCGTTGAATTCCGCCGGTTTCAAGCTGACGGACAAGCCAAACGCCGCCCAGGATCATGATCAACAAGATGAAGATACGATAAGGGTTGGTCGCTGGCTTGCGAAAGAAGATATTCTGTTGACGCTTCATGCTTCGGTGGTTGGGGTCTCAGTTGCTTCAGGGATAACTTCTTCGGTCGCGATGGGCGGCGAATCAAGATTCTCCTGACATAGATTAATGGCTTCATTGGCATTGAAAACTGCCAATTCATTACTAGGGATTGTGCCAATGATCTGCTGCGCGATCTGGAGAGATTCTCCACAGCGGTTGAGACGTGAAAGAACCAGCGCGTAAGTGAAATAATATTCGGGCGAGCGCCCCGTATTGCTTAAGGGCAAGGCTTCGATCGTTTGTCCTTCGCCAAGATTACCACCATAAATAGAAAGAGCTAATTCCTGTGCGGCTTCAGGCCACAAGAAATTGTGATAATACATCACCCCTAAATTACCGTGCAAGGTGGCGCTTTCGGGATCATCTTTGACCGCCTGCTCACCATATTGGACTGCCTTGGCATATTCACCGATCGTGGAATAGGTACGTGAGATAAAGAGATCGGGCAGGGGGTCGGCGGGGTTAAGCGCATTGGCACGCGTAAACTCCTCTACAGCTTTATCATAAACTTGTAAAGCACGATAATTACGTCCCAATGAAAGATGCAGATCGGGGATATTATCGTTAATGTTGATCGCCGCTTCATACGCACGGATCGCCTCTTCATAATTGCCGGTCACTTCGAGCACATAGGCGCGTGCGCGGTGTGCTTCCATCAAATCAGGTGCCAGGCTGAGCGCAACACGAGATTCTTCAGCTGCCAACTCAACCGAGTCGAAGGGACCTATGCCAGAGAGAAAAGAATCTGCCAAGATCTCAGCATAATAAGCATGGGCCAGGGCGTTATTCGGATCAAGCTCAAGGGAGCGTTTTACAGCAGCCTCTGCCGCAAGAAGTTCCCCCTGAAAATCAAGCGCCCATGCTCGCACCGCGTGCGCTATCGAATTATTCGGGTTCAGCAAAAGCGCATTCTCGGCGCTCTCTTGCGCCTCTTCATAATGTCCAATAAAAACCTGCACGCGCGCCATCGCGATATAAGAAGAAGGATCACTAGGGTTTGAGCGGATCGCATCTTCATACGCAGTGATCGCTTGTGGGAATTTGCCCTGCCCAAAAAGATTCTCTGCCTCAGAGACAAAAGATTCAGGTGCGCGCGTAGGTGTGGGGGTATCAATAAAAGGCGTCCGTATCTCAGGTGCTACATAACGCCCAAAATAAGTCGTGGCAAAGATCATGCCAACCAAAACCGAAACCCAAAACCAATTTATTCGCCTGCGACGGCGATTCATAGACCATTTATTTCTTTTCAAATACATAACGGCATCTTACCATCGGCATAGAGAGCGCGCAAGACAAGGAATTTTAGAAAACACTCATCTCAAAACCAGGAAAAAAAGAAGACTTGCATAACCTCCCTCAAAAGGCTAGAATGAAACCATGCATTTTGACATATTTACACTTTTACCAGATGTTTTTCGTCCCTACCTTAATAGCAGTATCTTAAAACGCGCTCAGGAAAATGGACATATCGACGTGAACGTCCACAACATCCGCGATTGGACGCACGACAAACACCACGTTACTGACGATAATCCCTACGGCGGCGGGGGTGGGATGGTCATGAAACCCGAACCGGTTTTTGAAGCTGTAGAAGATGTGATCGGGATACCACCTGCCTGCCCCATTATTTTGATGACCCCGCAAGGTCGCCCCTTTACACAGGATGTGGCGAACGAACTCGCTCAGCACCCTCGGCTTGCCCTCGTTTGTGGGCGTTATGAGGGTCTCGATGAGCGCATCCGTACCCATCTCGTTACCGACGAAATCTCCATTGGCGATTACGTGCTTACCGGCGGAGAATTACCTGCCTTAATTTTGGTCGATGCCTTGGCACGCCTCATTCCGGGCGTACTCGGCGACGAAAACGGCGCAGCCAACGACTCGCACGCATCCGGTTTACTCGAAGGACCGCACTACACCCGCCCGCCCGAATTTCGCGGCTGGGAAGTTCCCGCCGTGCTGCGCTCTGGCGATCATGGCAAAGTTGGCCAATGGCGCAGAGAGCAAGCTCTGCTCCGCACCCTCGAGCGCAGACCCGAAATGCTCGAAAAAACTGAACTCAGTAAAAAAGATCGAGAATTTCTAAAGAAGCAAGGTTGGCAGCAAAAAGTGGTTAGCGAATGAAAAGAAAGTCTTGATAAAAATGAAGCCGTCCAAGGTTTTGCTCTTTGATGCACTTATTAACTTTATTCTGGGAATACTTTTGCTTCTGCTCATTCCTTTTCCTAATCAGCTCCCAGAATTGCTTGGTGTACCAAAAGTTCAAGAAGTTTTTTATCCAACAATTATGGGGGCAGTTTTTATCGGCATCGCGGTAGCCCTTGTTGTTGAGGCTTACAGAAGCGTTCCGCATGGGTTTGTCGGTCTTGGCTTAGGGGGTGCAATCGCTATCAATTTAAGCGGGGGAGCGGCACTTGTCGGCTGGCTAGTTTTTGGCAAGCTTGAAATCGCCCTACATGGCAAATTTTTCCTGTGGGGAATCGCAATCATTTTAATGCTCATTAGCGTAATTGAACTAACTGTTCATAACAGAAGAAAATAAGGAGAAGGAAATGAAATTCAACTATGGAAAGATTTTTTTGCTCGGCTTTGGCTTTTTCGGCGTCAGTGTAGTTTGGGGTGTCTACAACGCATTTGTACCCATCTTTCTCTCTGAGAAGTTCAATCTCGCCCCGGGCTGGATCGGCTTCTTCATGACTCTCGATAATATAGCCGCCCTCTTCATCCAACCAACGGTAGGCGCATGGTCAGATAGCCTGCGCACAAAAATTGGCCGGCGGATGCCCTTTATCCTTATCGGTGCACCTATTTCGGCTGCCGCCTTTGGCTGGATCCCGCTCGCGTCTGTGCTACCCCTCTTTGTCGCTGGAACGAGCACCTTACTCTTAAGTATGGCGCTCTGGCGCACGCCTGTCGTCGCCTTAATGCCCGATATTACCCCGTCACCCTATCGCTCACAAGCGAATGGCATCATCAACTTTATGGGCGGCATCGGCGCGATTTTCTCGTTTTTAGGCGGGGCAACACTTTATGAAATGAATCCTGCATATCCATTTTGGATGGGTTCAGCACTGGTACTCATTTCGGCGTTACTGGTCTTCTTCTTCATCAAAGAACCGAAAGAAATTGTCGAAACCGAAAAAGAACCCGGATTGCTCGTCAACTTAAAAGAAGTCTGGGCAGATAACGATAAAAGCGCCCTGCGTCTTTTTGGCGCGATCCTGTTCTGGTTCGTCGGCTACAACGCCATCGAAGCCTTTTTCACGCTCTATGCCAAAAACTATCTGGGGATGACTGCCGCAGACGGCACGCGCCTGCTCGGGCATCTTTCACTCTTCTTCGTTCTCTCGGCATTGATCGCGGGATTCGTAGGCGGCAAATTTGGGCGCCGCAACACAATTATGGCGGGCATCTTTCTCCTCGGCGGGTTGCTTGCAAGCCTCTACGCGCTTCCGCCAACATTACTTGCTACTGTCCTCACCAAATTACCGGTACTCGGCAATGTACCCGTTATCAGCATCTTTTTGATGGCAGCCGGTGTTGCCTGGGCATTAATTAACATCAACTCCCTACCTATGGTCGTGGATATGGTGGATGATGCTCGCATTGGCACTTATACGGGTCTCTACTATCTCTTCTCAACGCTAGCAGCTATTCTCGGACCCAATGTAAATGGCTGGATCATTCAGGCTATGGGCAATAATTACAACTCGATCATGTTCGTCGCCCCGGTCTTCATGCTGCTTGCCTTCCTGATGATGGCCGGTGTCAAGCGCGGCGAAGCAAAATCAGCATAGTATAAAGTTTTTAAAAAGACGAGGCAGATCAAAGGGTCTGCCTCGTCAATCAGCACAAATTAAAATCCGTTCTGAAAAAAAGCAAACCATTCAAAACACCCCTTATATCTTCTTTCTTTTGGATATCGAAAATTTAAAATGCCATGAAGAAAAATTACTCTACAAACAAAAAAACTAAAGCAAAAGGCTGGGCTTTTCTCGGCATCTCGATGGGCATGTATGCTGTTCTTTTTTGGGTAGTAGAAATAAATTCAGGCGCCCATGCGGTAATACTTTCTCTATTGCCCGTTATGATAGGGGGCTGGTATCTGGGCATTTTTAACGGCATTCTTACAGCATCTTTCGCTTTGTTGCTCAGCACGCTTATCCTCTACATAAAAGGACCTTCGCCTACGCCCGGGTTGATTTTTATCCAGAATGGGCTGTTGGGGACTATCTCTCTTTATCTTATTGCGATTATTTTTGGCTATCTGGGACGTATAGAGCGCCAGTATAAAGAAGCAGTAAATACACGCGCACGCACTGCAGAAGGTTTCGAAAGACAAGCCGCTTCTCTTACTCAATTAGCAACGATCACCAATGAAGTCTTGGATGCGACTGATCTACTTTCTGTCCTACATATTTTGGCAGCACAAACCCGCACAATGTTCGCAGCAGATGATTGTCTCATCAGCCTTTGGGATGAAACAGAAAAATATTATTTCCCGCGTGCAGCGGATGGTCAAATGAAGGAATTTCTTGAAAGGCTCCGTCCACGCGCTGAGAACCCCGTTTTATCGAAATTACAAACTGGCGATATTCTCATCTTTGCAAAGCCGGGAGCTCTGGAAGAAACAGGGGACGATTTCCGTACAATCTACCCGAACGGTACAGTATTGGTATTACCGCTAATCACAGGGGATGAAAAATTAGGCATTCTATACCTTCTCTTTGAAAAAGAGTACAACTTCTCTCCCAGCGAGCTCACTTACGCAAAGCTCACCTCGCGTCAGATCTCGCTGGCGATTTCAAAGGGCGCTCTACTTAAAAAAGCACAAAACCAATTAGAAGAGATTAAAGCTTTACATGCAGTAGCACTGGCAATGGCTGAAGCAAATGACGAAACATCTTTGCTCAAACGGACTATTGAAAGTTTAGGATCTTCGCTCTACAGTTTTAATATGACAATCCTTTTACTTGACCAACAGTTGCAGGTAGTCAAAACGAAAACCTCTTATCAATTGGCAGAGGATAATATTTTCAAAACCATTCCGCAGGGAGAAGGGGTGACCGGAAGAGTAGCGCAAACTGGCAAGCTTGAACGCATCGGTGATGTTCGCACAGCCCCTTACTATATTGCCGCGCTTCCATCTACTCTCTCTGAAATCTGCGTTCCAATTAAAACGGGCGATAACGTTTTGGGAATTATCAACATTGAAAGTGACCAATTAAATGCCTTCAACGCTAAAGATGAGCAATTACTAACCACCATAGCCCATCAACTTTCAGTTGCCCTTATACGTCTGAATGCAGAAAGAGAGCAAAACAGGCGTATAAAGGAAATTGCTCGTTCAAATAAACTGATCCACTCCCTTACAAAAGTCGCCGCTCAAATGGAAATGTCTTCTGAGCCGGATGAAGTGATGAGCCTAATGGGAACCGAATTGAAAGAACTCGATATTCAGGCACTCGTTGCACTTTTTGTTCCCGGCTCACAGGATCTGGTCATTCGCTACACATCACTCGACCCGATAATTGTTAAAAAACTTGAGCGCTTCTCCAAAATGCCCATGAACGAGTTATGCATCCCCGCAGACGATCTGCCACCTCACCTGAAACTTTCGGAAAATTTACAGCCAGCGATCATACATGATTATTATTCAATACTTTCTTCACTCCTAAAAGGGCTCTCTCCTAAAATAATCAAAAGGGTATTGGCACGCATCCTAAATCCAGATAAGATGACCTTGGGACATTTCCCGCTTGTCTATCAAGAAAAAGTTTTAGGTTTTCTTTGGCTTTGGAGCGATACTTTGCAAGAAACAGATTTACCAACCCTCTCTGTTTTTTCCAACCAGGTTGCCTCTGCGCTTGAAAATGCCCGCCTCTTCGCCGATGTGCAGCGCCTTGCCCTCACCGATGGGCTAACGGGACTGCATACACGCCGTCATTTCTTTGAATCAGCCTTCGAAGAATTCTATCGCTCACGTCGTTATGGGCACCCTCTTTCGATCATCATGCTCGATCTTGACCACTTCAAAAAAGTCAACGATACCTATGGTCATGCCGCGGGCGATACTGCCTTAGAAGAAGCTGCCGCTACATGCAAGAAAATCCTTCGCGCACAAGATATTATCGGACGATATGGTGGAGAAGAATTTGTCATTTTACTTGCCGAAACAGATATTAACGCCGCTAAAAAAATCGCAAAACGTGTTTGGAAAACCATCCGTGAGTTAGAAATTTCCACGCCAAAAGGCAATTTTCAACTTACTGTAAGTCTTGGTATTGCAGGGGATAATATAGAAGAACAAAACCTGATCGACATGATCGAAGCTGCCGACCAAGCCATGTATGCTGCGAAAGATGCGGGACGAGATCGGATAGAAATAGCCCCACCCTATTACGCAGGAATCCAAACAACCCAGACTCGTACTTAATTTGAACTTGCTTCCACTTACCCCGCTACGCTGTTTTTTTCCCAAACCTGATATAAGCCTAAATCCCCCGCTGCCCCATCTGAATAGAAAGTCTCCACAACCTTAAAGCCGCTCATCTCGGCGAGATAAGCCAACTCCGCTTCGCTGTAGTGATGTGCATAACGGTAACCTGTGCCGCCGCTACGCCAATCGAGCAAATAGTCGCCTTCGTCCACATCGGCTGCGTCCAATCCGACTATATCCCAACCTTGGATTCGTTTTCGCAGCCTTTCGCTATTCAAAAATTGCCAATTCGAGTGGATAAACTGCCCTTGCTGGGCGAGGCGCTGATGAATATTACGCAAGATTTGCAAACGCGTCGCTTCACTCGGAATATGATGCAGCATAGCAAAGCATGTAATCACTGAATACTGACCGCTGACTTCTGTCCACTCTTTTTCCGTGATGTCAAAAGCGTGAAAAGTAGCCGGAAAATCTTCAGGGATGAGTTTGGCGTCCTCGAGCAGAGGCAAGCTGAAATCCACGCCGAGTATCGGGGCGCGATGTCCGTTGGCTGCCAACTGGCGAATAAACTCCCCGTTGCCGCATCCTACATCCAGGAGCGAATCATCGCGCCCTATCCGCTCTACAATTTTTCGAACCCCGGGCTGAACACGCCTACGCGTGCGCGAGAACTCTGTACCGAAACTCTGATAGAATTGCCTATTGATGTCGATAATTTGGGCTGTGATCTCTTCTCTCATGTTGCCCATTATATCTTGTGAGTGCCTGTGAACGAAAAAGAAGTTTGGTTAAAATCGCGAAAGATCACGCCAGAGAAAATGCGGCTGGCGCGTTTGGCGTTGGCAGAGGTGCTTGAAGGCACCCCCGCCCTCGAGGCGATCAAGCATTACCCGACATCCGATGGTTATATCGGTAAATACGCGCTGGTGGCTGCCTATAACGCGATGGTGGCAAAAGGCGAGATCGATGCGAGTACTGAGATATTGGCGAAGATACGCATGAAACCGGTGCGTACACTTTCGGGCGTGACAACAGTGACAGTGCTAACGAAACCCTATCCCTGCCCGGGCAAGTGTATTTTTTGCCCCGACGATGTGCGCATGCCGAAATCTTATTTGCCGGATGAGCCAGGGGCAATGCGCGGACTACACCATAAATTTGACCCCTTCGAGCAGGTTGCGTCGCGTTTGGAGGCTTTAGAAGCCGTCGGGCACCCAACCGATAAAATTGAGTTGCTCATTTTGGGCGGCACATGGAGCTCGTACCGACGCGATTATCAGGAATGGTTTATCAAACGTTGTTTTGATGCCTTGAATAGTGTTGAAGCTGAATACGCAGAAGAAAAGATCGCGGAAGGGGAACTGACAGAATCTCACCGCCTGAACGAGAGTGCCGCGCACCGCAACGTGGGACTTGTGATCGAAACGCGCCCCGACGAAGTCACGCCCGACGAATTGGCTTGGCTCCGTTATTTAGGTGCTACCAAAGTCCAGATGGGGGCGCAGAGTCTCGACGATAAAATATTGGCATTAAATAAACGCGGTCACACCGTGCAGGAATTACGAGATGCAATGGCGTTATTGCGCGCAGGCGGCTTTAAGCTCGTTCTGCACTGGATGCCAAATCTACTCGGCGCAACGCTTGAATCAGACACCGTTGATTTCCTGCGTTTATGGGATGGGATCGCGCCCGATGAACTCAAAATTTACCCCACACAATTGCTCAAAGAAACAGAGCTATATCCCTACTGGGAGCGCGGTGAATATAAGCCCTACACAACCGCAGAGTTGATCTCTCTGATTGCAGATGTAAAACCGAGCATCCCGCGTTATTGCCGCGCGAATCGGATCATTCGCGATATTCCTTCGACGAATGTGGTCGAGGGAAATAAACGTACCAGTCTGCGAATGGACGTTCACAAAGAGATGGCCGAGCGCGGCACAGAATGTGAGTGTTTGCGTTGTCGCGAGGTGCGCGGCAAAAAGATCGACATAGAAAAACTAAAACTGGATGATCTAATTTATCCGGCTGAAAACGCAGAAGAACACTTCATTTCTTTTATTACCCCGGATGATAAAGTGGCGGGCTTTTTGCGGCTTTCGCTTCCCAGCGTAGCTGCACCCGAAACAGTTATCACTGACCTTGAAGGCGCAGCGATCATTCGCGAAGTGCATGTTTACGGGCAATCTCTCGAAGTAGGTGCAGAAAAACGGGGTTCAGCACAACATGCGGGTCTCGGCACACGTCTGCTTGAAGAAGCAGAGCAAATTGCTCTCAAGAGCGGTTTCGCGCGGATGGCAGTCATCGCGGCTGTCGGGACACGGAAATACTATCTGGGGCGCGGCTATACGCGCGGTCAACTTTATCTTGTCAAGGAAATAGGGAACACATAATATGTTTGAGTTTCTCACAATGCTTGGCGCCGGACTAGTGACCGGATTTTTGATCGGCCTAACGGGCATGGGCGGCGGCGCGTTGATGACACCCTTCTTGTTGGTGGTGATGAAATTTGATCCCATTTTGGCAGTGGGAACAGATTTGGTCTTCGCCGCAGTGACGAAAATTGTCGGCGGGTTGGGGCATCATCACGAGAGCAAGATATCAATCAAACCTGTTTTCTGGATGGCAGTGGGGAGTATTCCAGCTTCACTGATTGGCTCTCGATTCGTTTTGAGCCAAACTGATAACCGCCATCTAATTGATAAGTTCTTACCAAACCTTCTCGGATGGACTTTGATCGTAGTCAGCATCATCATTATTGCGCGTGTCCTTCGTGTTTTAGGACCCAAGAAAGAATCAGAAGTCCGCTACCCTGCGCCCTGGGCACTGGTAATCATTGGCGCGATTGGCGGGGCGTTAGTCGGGATGACTTCCATTGGTGGCGGGACAGTTATTATGGCATTGCTCTTGCTATTCTTCTCGATGCCGCTTAACTACATGGTTGGTTTAGATGTGATGCACGGTGCGCTGCTGGCAATTATCAGCGCGTTTAGCTATATCCTGGCCGGACAAACGGATTTTTCGACAGTGGGAATACTCTTACTTGGCTCGTTGCCCGGGGTTTGGCTTGGCGCAAAAGTTGTGCATCGGATCAATCTTTTGCTGGTGCGCGGTATTTTGGGATTGTTAGTCTTTGGCGCTGGTCTTCAATTATTACTTGGTGGTGGACACTAAAAATGGAAACTCTATTATGAAAAAGAAAATATTACTCGTAACAAACGGCTGTTCAGAAGCATGGCAAACCATCGAATACGCAGTGTGGATGGCAGATGTAATGAAGACCCCGCTTACACTCTTGGGCGTGGTCGAGGCGTCAGACGAAGAGCACCCTGTTGAAGCGATCTTTAGCCGTGCTGTAGCTCTTTTTCAAGAAAAAAAACTTCAGTACCATCTGCAACTGGTCAATGGAGAAACAGAAGATATTCTAAGCGAAATGAAGTGGGATAAAAACACCTATCTATTCATCGGCCCTCTTGGGCGTTCGCAGGTTAGGCATTGGCTAACGGGGCGTTCCTTCCGCAAGATCATGGAAAACGTCCCCTGCCCTATTTTCTATGTCCGTTCAGCGCGCCTTGAATTAGAAAAAGTTCTAATTTGTTTCGGAGGGTTGAACTATACAGCCCAAGTTGAAGAGATCGGCATAGAAATCGGGAAACTTTCAAAAGCCAAGTTAACTTTTTTACATGTTGTGCCCCCTGTCGAATCCGATCATTTGCCCGGGCAAGCTGAAAGCCACGATCAGGAAAACTTGAAAGATGGCGTTTCCGCACGCATCCTGAAAGAAGCGCAAGAACACGCACAGAACAATGGTGTCTCTTCACAAGTTATTGTGCGACACGGCAATGTTGTTCAACAGATTTTAGAAGAATTGGGAACAGAAAGATATGACTTGGTCTGCATGGGGTCATCGTTTAGCGATCAGGAAAGCTTGCGTCACTTATATGCCCCTAACGTAACTGCTGAAATCGCTGAAGCAATCAATGCCCCTATTCTAACCGCGCGTACAGCGTAAATCCGTTTATAGCCCCGGCGTGGCGGTATTCTCCCATTCGCTAATTGCTTGCTGAATAAATTCACGCACTACCTGATCTGGAATTTCATCAATAAACTCATAGCGAGAGAGACCAATATAGAAATTCACGCCGCCACTAATTGACTCTTGAACGCGAATTCCTTTTGCTTTCAGCGGGTGACCCTCCAGGTTTTTCTGTAAAACTCTGTCGATTTGCTCTACCATGCTCAATTTGGCATATTCTGCTTCGCCTGTGGGAATATCTGTAGAGGCTGGTATTGATACTGCCGGCGAGGAGACCGGCGCGGGTTTAGGAGGCAAAGGTTGAGAAGCGGGATGTACAGCAGGTGGCGCACCAGCTTCTTCCTTTTGGGTTGTATCCAGCCAAGGGCGCAGACCAATCACCAAATTTATTAATCGTTTACGCTGTTCCGGTTGCAAATCTGCTCGCTCCAGAACCATCTCTTCGTCAATTTTTAATTTCAACCCGCCCGCATTTTTTTCAAAAATCACAAGAGCAGATTCGGGCATAGCAGGAGCAGGGGGCATATCCTGAGGGTCAGGTAAAGAAGGCGGCACTTCATCTTCTTTTTTCAGCTTCTTCTTCGCCCAAACTTCAAACAACCCCAAAGCATAGCCAAAAAGCCAAATGCCAACGTATATACCAATCGTTTTTATATCCATAAAAAATCCCTACACTTTCTGACATTGCGGGCAAAAATGCGTGCCACGCTGACCAACCGTTATCTTTTGGACGGGTGTTCCACAATTGAGACAAGGCTCATTTCTGCGCCCATAAACATGCAAATAATCTTGATATTCGCCACCGCGATAGATCCAGTCGATGGATGTGCCGTTGCGCTGGATCCCCTCCTCTAGCACCTTACGGATGCTTCGCCACAGGCGTTGGGCTTGCTTCCGTTTAATTAAATGGGATTTGGTAAGAGGGTGCAACCCCGCCAAATGTAATGCTTCATCGGTATAGATATTGCCCAACCCCGCGAGAAAACTTTGGTCGAGTAAAAGTGGCTTGATCTGACGTTGGTGTTTTTGCATACCCGTATAAAGATTATCCGAAGTAAAGCTCTCATCGAGGGGTTCGGGACCCAGTTTACCCAGCACATCTCCCGGGCTGGGCGTGAACCAGACACGTCCAAATTTGCGCATATCGTTAAAAACGAGATAGTGCCCTTTATCGAAGTGCAATATCAGCCGATCGTGCTTATGGGTTTCTTCTCCCTTTTTACGAAGCAGAAGATCACCACTCATGCGCAAGTGGACTAAGAGATAGTCCACGCTCAGGTGGATAACGATATATTTCGCACGGCGTGAAACGGAATCTATTGACTGCCCGACAATATTCTTTTTGAAAAGGGCAAGCTCTGGGGTTGCGAGTGTCCGTGCCCAAAGTAGATCTGCAGATTCGATTTTACGTCCAATCAAATCCGATCTTAATTTTCGAACAATGGTCTCTACTTCAGGCAGCTCTGGCATTTTCTATTCGTCGAACAACTCACCCACACTGCGACCCTCATGCGCGCGCAGGATAACTTCGCTCAGCATAGGAGCAATGGAGCAAATTTGCAGGCGGTCGCCAAAGAGGGCTTTCGATTCTTTGGGTATGGGGACGGTGTCGGTGGTGATGATCTCTTTGATATCAAGTACAGCAAGTTTTTGGGCGGCATCTGCAGAAAAGACCGGGTGAATAAAGGCGAGGTAGATATCCCGGGCGCCTTTTTCTTTTGCCAAATTGATTGCTTGCGCAATAGAGCCACCTGTATCTACCTCATCATCAACAATGATGACGTCGCATCCATCAATATCGCCGATCACATTAAGTGCTTCGGCATTTGAGTCATTTGCAACGCGACGTTTTTCCACAAAGGCAACGGGCAGGTCCAGGTCTGCTGCATAGTTGCGTGCCTTCTTCGCAAAGCCAAGATCGACTGCCATCACAACGGGAGCGGTAAGTTTCCCGAGTAAATTCTCTTGGATATATTCAACTATCGTATGTGAGGCTGTGAGAACATCACCCGGAATGGAGAAAAAACCCTGCACTTGCCCGGCATGAGGATCGAGGGTCATATAACGATCAGCACCAGCAACTTCGATCATATCTGTAACAAGTCGGGAGGTAATGGGCACACGCGGCTGGTCTTTTTTATCGGAACGGCTATAGCAAAGATAAGGCAGCACAGCCGTAATACGCGCCGCAGAATCCAGACGCAGGGTTTGGAGAGAGATGAGCAATTCCATCAGATTTTGATGCACGGGGCGCGATGTGGTTTGGATGACATATACATCCTGCCCGCGCACGCTCGCGTGCAATTTGATGAAGAGATTATCATTCGGGAAGAGAATAACATCTCTGCCACACAGGTCTTTCTTCAAATAATCAGCTATTTTTTGTGCCAATTCTGGCGAGGCAGTGCCAGGGAAGAGAACAATATCCCCGTAGGCTTTTATTTCATGTGTATGACTCATTCGTATTTATCCCTGTGTCCATTCTGAGCGCAAAATGCTCATAATAAGAATATCCTGGTATTTTCCGTTTTTATATAATGCTTCTCTTTTACGCCCCTCGTGAACAAAGCCAACTTTCTCATAAGCACGAATAGCCCAACGGTTTTCGCTATACACATAGAGTTGAATACGATTCAAGTTGAGCGTTTTAAACCCATGCTTGATCAATAAGCGCATCGCTTCTGTGCCATAGCCCTGATTCCAGATCGACTTATCACCGAGCATAATACCCACTTCGGCTGAATGGGCAACAGAGTCTATGTTAAAAACACTCACGTTTCCAATTGCCCGCCAACCATCACCATCGACGATTTCCACAGTCATGGGTCTTTCAGCCTGGGGACGTTTTGACAAGCCCGCAAACCATTCTTCTTCTTCCCACATGCCCATCGGCAGGTAAAGCGTCAGCCCCTCGGTCACATCAGGATCATTAATCCATTCCATAAAGAGGGGCAGATCATCTTTTTCTGCCCGACGAAAACGAATGCGTTCTCCGTAGATCATTCTTCACTCCCATTTAACAAAGATTGAACTGCGCTCCACGGCGACAAACTGCGCTCAACCATTTTGGAAATCAGTTCCTGATACCCCTCAGCGGATAGATCATCCAAAAAGCGCTTAAACAAGGTTTCTCGGATAAGCGCATCGAACGTGGACTGGAGCTGGGCACGCTCACGAGCAGCCCACTCTCCACCTGTGCGTAAAAAGGCGAGGTGTTTTTCAATTGCTTCGCCCAATTCATCGATACCGGTCCCATCCTTGGCAACGGTGCGTTTTACTACCGGAATCCAAATCGGACTCTCAGCTTCGGGCGTTTCGGAAGCTTCAACAACCATCTGCTGCCCATGATGTTGGAAAACGCGTTTCGCTGGATGCGCAAGTTCCAGCATCCCTTTTAAGGCACGCTCGGTATTCTCCACACCCGGGCGATCTGCCTTATTGACAACGAGCACATCTGCGATCTCCAAAATTCCCGCCTTGATCGCCTGAATATCATCGCCCAACCCCGGGGCTTCCACAACGAGGGTTGTGTGGGCAAGTTTGGCAATATCCACTTCAGCCTGACCTGCGCCAACAGTCTCGATCAAGATGACGTCAAAACCGGCTGCGTCGAAGACCTGCACAACGGCAGCCGTCGTTTGCGCTAATCCGCCCAGCGAACCGCGCGAAGCCATCGAACGGATAAAGACATTCTTGTCACCCGAAAGATCGCGCATCCGCACGCGGTCGCCCAACACCGCTCCTCCCGTAAAAGGGCTAGAGGGGTCAACCGCCACGATCGCGACACGCTTTTCCGCTTTGCGGTAATACAACGCCAGTTGATTAACGAGCGTCGATTTCCCCGTGCCGGGTGCGCCAGTAATACCAATTAGGTGAGCATTGCCCGTGTGCGGAAAAAGCTCATCCAGCGCAGCACGCCCTTCTGCACTATCGTTCTCAATGCGTGTGAGCAGCCGCGAAAGCGCGAGACGATCTTGATTCAAAACGGCTTGAGAGAGACTCATTGAGAACCTCTATCAAGCCGTTTTCTGCACAGATGCGCGTACATCTGCAATGATGTCTTCTGTAGACGCTCCGGGTCCGTAGACACCAGTAACGCCCATTTCCTTGAGCGGGGCAATATCTTCATCAGGGATGATGCCTCCAAGGAAAAGTTTTAGGTCATCCTGCCCGTTGGCTTTGACCAACTCAAGGATGCGTGGCACCAAAGCCATATGCGCTCCAGAGAGTATTGAGAGCCCGATAATATCGACATCTTCTTGCAGCGCGGCTTCGGCGATCATCTCAGGCGTCTGGCGTAAACCCGTATAGATGACCTCCATCCCCGCATCGCGTAAGGCACGAGCAACAACTTTTGCCCCTCGGTCATGACCATCCAATCCCGGCTTGGCGACCAAAACACGAATATTTCCAGCAACCATTTTTCCTCCAGCGAAAAAGCTTTTATATAGCGCGGGAAATTATACTATACGCTCACAATTAGTATCTCTATGAAATATAGTCTAAATCAGAATTGGTTTATATTTGCAAGCTGTCGAATGGTACCCAAAGCTCAAAGATGAGCAAGATTTCACATCGGTATCACCCGCACAAGCATAGACTTTTATTGACAAGAGTGTATCTTGTCTTAGGAAAAAAACTTATGTGCCCGCTAATTCCATTACAAAAATATCCAAGGCCAAGTCCAGAGAAACCTGGCTTGTTTTCGCATCTTCGTCGATATTTAGTAAGCGCTGGTAAATTGCTTCAAGACTGGCAAGCGAAAAATGGCGCGCTTGGGTGGTTAGCTTCTGCGCGACAAAAGAGTGCACTTTCAATTCCGTTTGCACGTTGCCTCTATTTTCAATCACCTCGCGCGCTAAAAGCAAGAGTCTGAATTGCCGCACAACCATCCCAAAGATCGAAAAAGCATCCTGTTCTTCGAGCAAACGATGCAGCATGGCTTGGGCTGCTTTTCCCTGCCCATTACCCAGCGCATCGACGAGTGCGAAAACGTCCCCCTGTGCAGTAGAAACACTCAGCAGTTCTATATCTTGTAGCGTGATGGCACGCTCAAAATTGGCATAGGTTAGCAACTTGGTGATCTCTTGTGCGGTCTGGCGCGTATCCTGCCCAACCATTTCAGCGAGGCGCGCCGCCGCGCGATTTTCAATCTCACCACCCTGCGATTTGGCTTCCTTCTGAATGCGCGCGATCCATTCTCCGGTTTTCCATGCCTTCGGCAGCATAAATGCCTCGGCACGCGCAATTTCTTTGGCAGAAATGGCCCACTTCACGAGCCAATGTTTGGGGGTTTTTTTCTCGTCCACATTTTCAAATAATGCCAAGACTGTGCTGGGCGGCACTGTTTCCAGAAACCGTAAAAATTCCTTACGCTCTTTTGGTTTTGTATAGCGTGCCGAGGGTTTTTCGAGCAGAACAAGTCGGCGTTCTGCTAAAAAGGGCATTGCATTCACCGCCATATTCAGTTCATCTTTGCTCATCGTGCGTGCTTCAAGGCGAGACGTATTCATGCCATCTTTGTCCACGCGTTGCTGCAATTTTTGCAAACGACGCGAAATAGCAAACTCATCGTTGCCATAAACAAAAAGGATACGCAAGGTGTTTTCAGACATTTTTTTATGAACGTGTGCGGATGCGATACATCCCGGGGCGAAGCATCTCGACAGATAGAATTTCCATCGCCCCTATTTTCGCCTCGGTCGTGACCCGAGCCTGCAAAATGGGACCAAGCGGTTTGCTCAGTACCCAGGCTAATACCGCTAAAGGCAAAATAAAGGGAATCCGCCAAAGCTTCTTCGTCCACTTGCCCTGCCCTCCGAGCCCGTACCAAGCGATGGAACCAGCCAGCAAACCCGAGGTCGCGTAGTTTGTTCCGCAGCCGGGGTGAATGGCTAAGTCGCTCTCTCCAGCACAAAGACGCTTGAGCGCCTCCTGTGCCGCATCGCGGAGGTCATCTATATCCACATCGCCAAGGATAACAAATCCGGTTGGGTTTGAATGCCCTCCCATAGGGCGAGCAGGATATTTGGGGCTTAAGATTTTTAACGTAGCATGTTCGAGGGCATGATTACGACGAGTTTCCAGCAAGAGGGGCAGATCGAGAAGGGACATTTTTAGCTCCAAAATTGAGATGCGCTGATTATACCCGTTAACAGAAAAAGCCCCGCTCAGTTGAGCGAGGCTTCAGATCATGATCTGAATTTAGGCTACTGCTTCAGCTTGCACAACTTTTTCTTCTATAGGTGTAACCGCACGTTGGAAACCAATGAAAAGCAAGATCACACCAAAGAATTCACCCAAATAAAGCGCTCCAGGGAATTGCAAACGGCTAAAGATTCCACCAAAAGCAGGCAAGAGCGCCCCCGCAGCAATAAGGAGATTGCCGATGGTACGATGGAGCAAAACACGTTTGCGCCAGAATATCCATGCCGAATACGCCGCGCCACCAACCAACGTGGCGGTACCATAAATATTAAAGAAAGGCGTTAGCACGCGGACACCATCTGTAATAATGGCATGACCACTCAACTCAGCACCCGTATGACCTTCACCGATCATCAATGTTGGGTCAAGTTGCGCCGTGGCGATCTTGAATAAAGCATAGAGAGAACCTATGCCCAAAATGATCATCAGCGTATTTGCCAGTTTACGCTTGGCAAGCAGATAGACTGTACCTTGCCCCAACCAGGCAGCAACAAGGATCGCGCCGAAGAGATACCACATGCGAAAAACAAGTGCGTTCCATCCGAAAGCGCCATAGTAGAATTCACAAAAACCACCGATCCCATAGAAGATCGTACCGATCCCCCAAAGAAGAAGGTGAGCGCGCTTGCGCTCAAAATAACGCTTGAGAACAAAAAAAGCAAAGATAAAACTGATGACACCTGACATTAAAGGTATACCGGTATTTAGCACAATAGACTCCTTAAATAAAAAATATCCGAACCTGTCTGGTTAGATTTTTTTAGGCTACAAGCCCCAGAACAACACCAAATGCGATAATCAAGACTCCGATAACGATAACCACTAAAAGAAACAACATGATCGGAACCACTTTTTCATATAGAGGTGGGTATTGGCGCGCAGGTACTTTCTTTTCAATTTTCATAATATCTAACGATGACTATTTTCAAAGGCTACGTAGGTTTCCATCAATGAAAGCATGGTTTGATCGGTGAAGGCGTGTAAGCGAGAGAGCATCTCTCCCCAAGCTTCAATATCAGAAACACGCGAATCGAGATAGACAGCCGTCATTGCTTCGATGAGCAAATTTCTAAAAAACAAGAATGCGCGCGTTGCCTCAATAAGGCTGAGATTATATCTGCGTCCGCGCGAGGCGTATTCATATCCCAACGAGCGCGCTTCTGCTATTGCATCTTCCCCGTCCGTGCTGAGATAACTTGCCAAGCTTTGCATGAGGGTCTTGCTGCTCATACGATATTGGTGACGAGCATCTTCGTCCAGTTTTTGATACCAGGCTTCAGGCGCAAGGCGTTTTTCTCCGATCTGAAAACGGATGCGCTTGAGAACATAGCGTAAAGCACTCTCGGGCTCCATTTCCTTTTGTTGACGGGACGTCTGCACCCATAAATTGATCTCATCCAAAAGATAACGGCGATGCCCGCCTTGGGTGCGGTATACTGGCAAAACACCCTGATCAGACCACGCGCGCACCGTGCTGGGATGCACACCAAGTCGTTCTGCAACATCTTTTAAACTAAGCCAACCATTCGTGTTTTTTTTACTCATTCACAGCCACAGCCTTTATAAAAATCTACATAAATATATGCAAACCGTACTTTATCAAGGGGAAAACTTTTCGTCAACACAGTTTTATATAGATTTATGACGTTTATCTAAATAACTGATGCCACGCAGTGGCAAAGCTTTGACCGTTTCAGCCCCCTCCCAGCCTCCCCCAAATTCCAAGTGCATGGAATTTAGGGGAGGGGCAAGACTTAGTATTTGCTTTTGCTGGTTCTCCCCATTTTTGCATTTCAAAATGGGGGGATGTCCGAAGGACAGGGGGGCATGATGGTGAAATCCAAACAGGTGCGTAACATCAGTAAATAAGTGTTATTTCACAAGAATAGTTATTGTACTTGCCAGACAGAGCAGAAAGTGAGAAACGAACTAGAAAGACTCAAAAATCGGCAGTTTCTCTCCCTGATCACTGCCGATTTTTGATGACGTAGGTCCCTAAGCCGTTACGTCCCGGTAAACTTGTGAATAATTACATATATAATACTCAGGTAACGTCTACAAAACGTGTACAAATAAAGAAATTTTGTATCTTCTCAATAAATAGGGGTAAGCAAAAAGGAGAGGAGGCCTTTTAATTTTTGTAATAAGCAAGTAAACTAAGAACATGATGATGTTAG
>JABGQU010000045.1 GCA_018648605.1 Anaerolineae bacterium
CAAGCCCAAATCACGCTCGATACGACGGGCAGAATGCTCTTCGGCACCGACATCGCCGCCGCCGTCTCCATCCTCGAAGGGCTGCCCATCGACGTTATCGGCATGAACTGCTCCACCGGTCCCGAGCATATGCGCGCGCCCATCGAATTTCTCGGCGAAAACACCACCCTGCCCGTTTCCTGCATCCCCAACGCCGGCATGCCCATGAACGTGGACGGCGAAGCGGTTTATCACCTTGAGCCTGAAAACTTTGCCAACGACCTGTATGAATTTGTTGAAAAAAATAATATCTCAGTGGTGGGGGGATGCTGTGGAACGACACCGGCGCATTTGTCGGCATTAGTGGAAAAGATGCGGGGTACCGCTCATCCGCATCGTCCGGATCGCTCTACCCCGAGGCTTGCTTCCGGGATCCGATCATTTACCATGCGACAGGAACCTGCCCCGTTAATCATCGGCGAGCGTTGTAATGCGCAGGGCAGCCGAAAATTCAAACGCCTGCTCCTCGAAGAAAATTGGGATGAAATTCTCGAAGTTGCCCGCCAACAAGTGGATTACGGCTCTCACGCCCTCGATATTTCTGTCGCCGTCACCGAAAATGACGACGAATCTCAGCTCATGCACGATGTTGTCCGCAAACTGGTCACAGCAGGCATTGATGTGCCGCTCGTTTTTGATACGACCGACATCGCCGTGATGGAAGCCGGGCTAAAAGTTGCCCCCGGGCGCTCGATGCTCAACTCCACCCATCTCGAAAGCGGACGAGAAAAAGCCGATAAAGTCTTTGCGCTGGCAAAGAAACATAACGCCACCGTGATGGTGCTGACCATTGACGAAGTAGGCATGGCAAAAACTGCCGAACGAAAACTGGAGATTGCGAAACGAATTCACGATATTGCTGTCAACGATCACGGCTTGAAATCCGAAGATTTGATTTTCGATGCCCTGACCTTCACCCTCGCCACCGGCGAAGCGGAATATATCGACTCTGCCAAAGATACGATTGAAGGGATAAAACTGATCAAAGCCGAATTGCCCGGTGTTTTCACATCGCTGGGCGTTAGCAATGTCTCCTTCGGCTTGAGCAAAGGCGCTCGCCCGATCATCAACAGCACCTTCCTCTATCACTGCGTTCAAGCTGGCTTGGATATGGCGATCATCAATCCCGCTCATACCCCGCCCTTTGGCGAAATCCCCGCCGATGAGCGCGAAATGGCAGAAGATCTGATCTTCAACAAACGCCCAGATGCACTTCAACGCATCATCGAGCATTTTGAAGGACGAGAAGCAACCGCTTTAGATACATCCATTGACCCCACCGAAGGAATGACCCTCGCTGAAAGACTCCACTGGCGGATAGTCCTTCGCCAGCCCGGCGCAGTTGGTGAATCTGCGAGTGTTGAAAATGATGTAGTAGAGATTGTTGAAGGCGCTTTTCTCCCTTCTCCCCTTGGGAGAAGGGTCGGGGATGAGGGTGATAGCCCATACAAGCTCCCAATGTCCGAAGCCTTCAAAGCCCGTGTACGAGAGTTACGCAAAGAGCAAACAGACCCCGAAAAACTGATGTGGACACTACTTCGTAATCGTGCATTAGACGGCGCAAAATTCCGACGACAACACCCACACAAAGGCTACATTTTAGATTTCTATTGTCATGCTGCGAAATTAGCCATTGAATTAGATGGCAGTGGACACCTTGAAGAAGAACAGATACGTCATGATGAAGAACGTACAAAGATATTAGAAGAAGATGGCATTAAAGTTCTCCGCTTTTGGAATAATGATGTTAGCAATGATACAGAAACGGTGCTTGGTGAAATCTGGGAGGCTTTAGATGCACGGGGAGGGTTCCCTCACCCTAGCCCTCTCCCAAAGGGAGAGGGGACTCTGGCTTCTCCCGATGGGGCAAGCGTTGGAGATGAAAGAATGTTCGATAATCTCCACGATTCGGCTATTTATCAACTTAACAACGTCCTGCTCCCCGCCATGAAAGAAGTTGGCGATAAATTCGGTGCGGGCGAGTTAATCCTGCCCTTCGTGCTCCAATCTGCTGAAGTGATGAAGAAAGCTGTTGCAAGATTGGAAGAATATCTTGAGCGCGCTGAAGGGACATCCAAAGGCAAGGTCGTTCTCGCCACCGTCTATGGCGACGTGCATGATATTGGCAAAAATCTGGTCAAAACCATTTTGACGAATAACGGCTTTGAAGTCGTTGATTTGGGCAAACAAGTTCCGGCAGAAACAATTATCAAGGCTGCCATCGAAGAAAAAGCAGATGCGATTGGGCTTTCGGCGTTGCTCGTGAGTACGTCCAAGCAGATGCCGCTGATCGTCAACGAATTGCATCGACGCGGACAGAATATCCCCATAATGTTGGGCGGCGCGGCGATCAATCGACGTTTTGGGTTACGCATCAACAAAACCGAAGATGGCGGGCAATATGGCGCAGGCGCTTTCTATTGTAAAGATGCCTTTGAAGGTCTCGAGACAATGGAAGAATTGCAAGATGATAAAAGGAAACCTGCGCTAGTAGAACGCTTGCAAGCCCAGGTCACGCGCGAAATCGAACGAGCATCTCAGGAAAAATCCAAGAAGAAAAGCAGCATCCAGCGCTCGAAGGTTGTGCCAAATCCCATCCCGCTTCCATTCAAATTAGGCGCAAAGATCGTTAAAGATATGCCGCTGGAAATGGTCTTTGAGCATCTTTATAAAAAGGAACTTTTCCGCTTGTCGTGGGGCGCGAAAAATGCGCACGGCGCAGAATGGGAAAAGCTCGAAGCCGAGTTCGAAACGCGGCTGGCGAAGATGAAAAAGGAAGCCGTGCAAACGGGCTGGCTCAAGCCGCAGGGCGTTTACGGCTTCTTCCCCTGCCAGGCGGATGGCGACGAACTTGTCATTTACAACCCCACCCCCTCTCTCGGTCTCTCCCCCTTCGGGGGAGAGAAGGCTGTTGGAAGTACAACAGAAGTCCTTCCCCCTTCGGGGGAAGGATTTAGGAAGGGGGAAGAGCTGACACGCTTCGCCTTCCCCCGCCAACCCACTGGCGACAATCTCTGCCTAGCAGATTACTTCGCCCCCCTCGGCTCCGAGCAAATGGACGTGGTCGCCTTCCAGGTCGTCACCGTCGGGCAGGAAGCAACCAAGAAATTTGATGCCCTGCAAGATGCCGGTGACTATTCCGAAGGCTATTATGTGCACGGCTTGGCTGTCCAGACTGCTGAAGCGGCGGCAAATTATTTGCACGCACATATCCAGCGTGAGATGGGAATCCCTGCAAAACAGGGCAAACGCTACTCGTGGGGCTACCCTGCCATCCCCGATCTGGATGACCACAAAAAGGTTTTCGAGTTACTCCCCGTTGAAGAAGCGCTTGGCATGACTTTGAGTGCTGCCTATCAATTGATCCCTGAGCAGTCTACTGCGGCGATCATTCTGCATCATCCTGACGCGAGCTACTATACGGTTGGTGAGAGCAGGACCGAGCAGTTGAGTAAATAAATTTATGAAGGTGACCGTCACCTTTGAGAGGTTTTAGATGTATCGCAAGTTACTAAAAGCAAAAATCCACCGCGCGGTGGTCACCGAAGCTGATTTACATTATGAAGGCAGCCTGACGGTGGATAAAAATCTATTAGACGCTGCCGACATTCTCGAATACGAGATGGTACAAGTTGTGGATATCGATAACGGCACACGTCTTGAAACCTATGCCCTTATTGGGGAGGCAGGTTCGGGTGAGATCAAAGCCAACGGGGCAGCTGCGCGTTTAATCCACCCGGGCGACAGGGTCATTATCATGACCTACGTCCACGTCTCTGAAGAGGAGCTTGGTCATTGGCAACCAAAGATCATCCTGATGAACGACGATAACTCGATTAAAGAGATCTTCTAACCATAAATAGAATAAACGACAAAAAACTCTGCAGAGATGATGAACTGCAGAGTTTTTTATTACAAACAGCCATAGAAAAGAGTTGACTTCTGCTAGCGTAAGCGCTATTATAAACATACAAATTACGCTAGCGTAAGGATTATCTTTATGACAACTAACCCAAAATGGATCACCACAGAAGAAGCTGCCAAACGTTTGAGCGTCAGCACCGCCCGTATTCGCCAAATGGTAGCCGCAGACCAGCTTACCGGAAAAAAGGTAGGCAACAAATATCGTGGTCAGTGGCAAATCTTGGCTAGTGATGTCGAAAAGAGATTTTATAAAAAAGGAGCACCCTACAAAATGCGCGTTAAAAATCGAATGACCCCAAGCCCTATTACTGCAACACCTGAAACCAATTACAACGAAGCTCTACGGCTAATGCAGCAAAATCATATTAAGAATTTACCCATTGTCAACAAACGTAACGAATTGGTTGGCATTGTCACACGTGGCGATATGCTAAAAGCGGAGCCTTCTCTCGTGACCACCTTAAGTGCATACGAGATCGTTTCCTTGCTCGAAAAAGTTACCATGAAGAAAATTATGAACTCGCCAGTTTACGCTATCGACGAGAATTGCAGCATCACCAATGCTGCAAACTTCATGCTGGATAACAAGATCACTTGCCTCCCAATTGTTCAAGACGGCAAATTGGTCGGGATCATCACAGATACAGATATTTTCAAGACCTTCGTAGAGATCACCGGTGGCGGGCAGGCTGGTACCCATATCGAAGCGCGGATGCCAGATCAGCAAGGACAGCTGGCTCCATTTGTTCAGGCAGTTACGAATGCCGGCAGCTACATAGCATCGATCGTGATTACGTACGAAGAAAACGGATATGGCTATGTCGATGTCAAAGAACGTGGCGGCGACGAAGCTGTGATCCAGCAAGAACTGGAAAAGCTTGCCAGCATTGATAATATCAACTTCCGAGCCAGCGGGCAGGATAAATTACTCACATTCAAGTAAGATATTAGGCATTTCTCCGCTAAAGAATGCTCTCACAAAAGAGCTAACGTTTAGCCAGATATCTCTCAACCACATAGGAGCCTGCAAATAAGCAGGCTCTTTTTTTATGGGAATGGTAAAATCTAAACACTTATTCCTGTTCCCTAATCAACCAAACACTTAAAATATGCTCCTAACCATTGATATTGGCAACACCAATTTAACCCTCGGTCTTTACGAAGGCGAGGTTTTAAAATCCCATTGGCGTTTGGCGACTGATCAGAAGCGAATGCCAGACGAATATGGCCTCCAGCTTTTGGGCGTACTCCAACAAGCGGGATGTGAAACCGAATGCCTCATCGGCATTTGTCTTGCTTCCGTTGTTCCACATCTGACTCAGCATGTAGCGCTGGCTTGCGAAGAATACCTGAAGCTCAAACCGCTCATTGTAGATGTGGGCATCAAGACCGGCGTGCGCATCCTGTACGAAGACCCACGTTCCGTTGGCGCAGACCGTGTTGCAGATGCGGTCGCTGTTCACACGCTCTATGGCGGCCCCGCCTGCGTGATCGATTTTGGCACAGCAACGACGTTTAACGCGGTCAACGCCAAAGGCGAGTATCTTGGCGGGGCGATCACGGCAGGCGTTAATCTCGCCGCGGATGCGCTCTTTGAACATGCTGCCAAACTCCCGCCTGTAGACATTGCGCGTCCACCCTCCGTGATCGGGAAGAATACTGTCCACGCAATGCAGTCGGGCTTGCTTTTTGGTTACGTTAGCATGGTGGAGGGGATGGTCTCCCGTTTTCGAGCAGAACTCGGTGACGAGATGAAGGTCATTGCAACGGGCGGACTCTCGAATTTGATCGCCAGCCAAACGGATGTGATCGATATCATTGCCCCGTGGCTAACTTTGGATGGACTGCGCATGATCTGGGAATTAAATCAAGCGTAATGCACAAAATAAAGTTTCTTTTATTCATATTTGTTCTTTTAGTTGCAAGCTGTACGCCACAAGCAACACCTATTCCTACACCTATCCCCAGTGAAACGCCACAGCCTCCCACCAAAACGCCCGAGCCGAGTTTAACCCCGACCAAGACAATGACCGCGACTCCCGCGTCCACGCCCACGCAAGTTTGGGTCAGGAACGGTCCGGGCATCGTCCAATGTCCGATTCTCCTTTATCACCACGTCGCTATTTCACCGATCGAGAGTCAGTATTACGTCCATCCTGAAAATTTTGCACTGCATATGCAGGCATTGGATGAATGGGGCTTTACGCCGATCCCGCTTTCTCTTTTGGTGAAGGCAATTACCGAGGGAGCGAAACTTCCGCCGAGGCCGATTGTTATTTCTTTTGACGATGGTCGCCTGGATATTTACGAAAACGCTTTCCCGATCATGCAGGAGCATGATTTTATAGGTGTCTTTTATATAATTAGCAGCGGCTTAGGTGATGATGGTTTGGTCGGTATAGATGAGTTGAAAGAAATGGCAGCAGCGGGCTGGGAAATTGGCAGCCATAGCTACAGCCACGCAGATCTTTCAACATTGGATACGGATGCTTCGTATCGTGAAGTGGTCAATTCACGTTATGAGTTAGAGCAGGCATTAGGTGTGCCGATCAATTCCTTTGCATATCCTTTCGGAACGATCACTGAACTGGCTGGTGCCCAAGTGCATACTGCTGCGTATGAATCAGCTGTAGGATTGGGACATACCCACACCCAAGGACCAGGCAATCTTTTTTATCTGCAACGCCGCCCGATCAGTTGGGATTACGACCTAAAATTATTGGCACTTGTATTGGGCTGGGAAGGCCCGATCAACTTGGAAAAACCTTGAAATTAGATGCTCTCTATTCGCATCACGCCGGACACCCACAAGGGTGCCGTCGTGAAAAAGGAAAAGGATAATCGCATGAAAAAAATCTTGTCTATTAGTATGGGCTCATCCTCGCGCGACCACAGCACTGTCCACGAATTCCTGGGAGAAAAATGCGAAATCTCTCGCGTTGGCTATAACGCAGATATGGACAAAGTCATTGAAGCCTACAAGGAATATGACGGCAAAGTGGATGCCTTCGGTGTAGGCGGGGTTGAGTTTTATCTTGGCGTAGGGGAGAAAAAATATTACTTCCGTGAAGTAAAACAGATTCGCACTGCCATCCAAAAGAGCAAAGCGGGCGATGGTAACGGGATCAAAGGCATTCTTGTAAAACGAGCACTGATAGCTCTTGAAGCCAAACTCAACGAAGAAGGTAAAACACTGAAAGGCATGAAAGCCTTAAAAACCAACGCCGTAGATCGCTATGTAATGGCAGCCGCACTTGTCGAAGCGGGCTGCGATGTTACCTTTGGCGACCTCATGTTTTCTCTTGGTCTGCCCATTCCTGTTCGCAGTTTACGTGGCGTACAGATCATGGCGGCCACACTACTGCCAATCATCACCAAAATGCCCTTCAAATGGTTCTATCCGCTCGGCTCCGAGCAGGATAATCCACCCAAACCAAAATGGGAAAAATACTACCAAGAAGCCAATATTCTCGCTGGCGATTTTGTCTCTATCCGCGCCGGTATGCCCGATGACCTAACAGGCAAAATTGTTCTCACCAACACCACCACGGCCAAAAATGTCGAAGAACTCCGTGAGCGCGGTGTGCATCTGCTCGTCACCTCCACGCCACGTCTTGAGGGACGCACTTTCGGCACGAATGCCATGGAAGCAACCCTCCGCGCACTAATCGATAAGCCCGATGACGAAATTACCGAAGCCGATTTTATCGACATTATCGAACGTATCCCACTTGAACCGAATATTGAAATACTGAATTAGTTCCTGAGCGGAGCGAAGCGCAGTCGAAGGACGGTGCTCATAAAACCCGCTCTTCGACTACGTTTCCGCGACACCCTTCGGGTACGATGTCGCTACAGTTCCACTCAGAGACTAGCAATGACCGACCTCCAGCACGACCCCGACTACTTCCTTGAACTTCAAACCAAAACGGGATGGGGCGCCATGCTGCGCTCCTTCGCATCCTGGCTTGGCCCGAAACCTGCCTCCCTTATCTTGGACGTGGGTACAGGTCCCGGGCTGCTTCCCGCCATCTTCACCCAAAAAGGATGCCGCGTAATTGGCGCAGATTCATCTTTCGAGATGTTCCATGATGCCCTACATCCCGATCTTGTGTTGGCAAGTATCTTATCTCTGCCCTTCAAACCTGCAACCTTCGATCTAATAACTGTTTCTAATTTGCTCTTCTTCCTCCCCGACCCCCTTGCGGCTCTCCAAAAAATGACACATTTGCTTGCGCCCGATGGCGAGATCGCCCTGCTCAACCCCTCTGAACAAATGACTGTTGTAGCCGCCACCACTCTTGCCAACAAGCGCGGACTGGAAGGTTTGGCACGCGAAACCCTGCTCAACTACGCCGGGCGTGCTGAACGCCACTTCCGCTGGAGCGAAACCGATCTGCGCAAGCTTTTCGACGATGCGGATCTGGCGTTGGTAGATACAACAACAAAAATGGGTGACGGTCTCGTTCGCTTTGCACGCGGACATAAAAGACAAGCATAACGTAAAAAGCCTTCCGAAAATTCGGAAGGCTTTTTTGTCGTTAGAAATTCAGTTTATTCTTCAAGCTGTGTGACCTCTGTTTCCGGTTCAACCGCCAACTCGGGCAGCGCTTTCAACTCGCGATAAACCAACGTCCAAACAGTAGAAGTATAGGTCTGAACCCAGCCCTGTAACATCACCCAAGGCGAGAAACCAACGATGAAGAAGAGCGGCAGAACGAAAAGCCCGCCAGCCACCCAAGGCAGGTATCCACTCAGGAAGAGACTGAAGAAACCCACCATCAGCAAACCTGGGATCGAGGCAACAACTGCCCCAGCAACGACTGTGATCGCGATGACCGGCAAACTGACCACCATCGCAATGATCGAGGCAATCGCCCAGGCAATACCCAAGCCGACCATCACCAACCACATGATACCGATATCCTTCCAATTCTCGCGAAAGAGCTGGAAGCCAGCCCGCAGCGAGTCACGTACACCCAAATTTTCAAAGGCAGCCGCTCGCCAGAAGAATTGGCGCAGTAGGCGCAGGAAAACCATCACCAGCGCAAAGACGAAAAGCACTACCAATACGACAGCGATGATGCCTGCCATGCTAGCCCATGTGGCGCTATTTAGACCGGAGACAGAAACCATCTTATAGATCACAACGCCCATCACGGCGAAGAAAGCCAGCAGGATGAAGACCGGTAGATGCACGAACAGATCGATCAGGAAAAAGCGCCACGCGGTGCGCGACCAGCCCAAACGCCAACCCTCACGAAAAGTCATCTTTGTGCCGCTGGCTTCATACTCATCCACCATACGAATGACCGAGTTCTCCGAGACATAGCGGGCAATGGTCATCAAAATGCTGATGACGATCATCACCAAGACAAACGCCCCACCAATCCAGATCAGGGTGCTTATTTCACCTTGAGGGATATTGGCTTCAGTGAAAAACGCTTCAAAGGCTTCGCCCGCGTTGTTAAAAGTTTGCTCCATATTACTAGGCATCTGATATTCTTCACTACCATCAACCGTATAGCGTGAGCCACTGTTCCCGCTCCCGCCGGATGAACCGGAGGCAGTTAAAGCTAGAATAAAACCAAATATCCACAGGACGCGATAATTCCAGACGATGTTCCAGGCGCGTTTTATGATTTTGACGGGGTCCATGATTTTCTCCTTCTCTGCACGAAGCAGACGTGAACGTGGGCTTGCTTCAGTTCCCGAACTGTTGCTTCGGTCCCAAACGGGTTTGGCGTACCCACCAGATAGCGATCCAACTCAGGTAGAGCATGGCAAGGGCTACTTGCCAGATCAATTGTGAGAAGAACTGTCGAATAAAAGTTTCAGAAGGCACCAGCCACTCCAGCATGCTTGGATCGAGCAGCCCAAAGCGCCCCAAGAGGGCGGAGTAATTGGTGGAATTCCCTGCGAAAATGGATGCGTTTTCCACCAAGCCGAGATTGCTGGCTGCACCGACCAGATCGCCAGCAACTGTATAAATGCTGATGAATGCCCAGGTAGCGATCAATCCGATAGGTGCCAGCCACCAGCCATACTCGAGCCATTTGCGGGATGCCGGTTCTTTTAAGGGTTTGCGCGGCAATTGTAGAGCAACGTTGGCAACAAGCTGCTCGGGGGGTGAAAATTCCGGCAAGGGGACCTCAGCAAGCGTCCCGGAGAGCGTTTCGAGAGTTTCCAGTTCTGCACGGCATTCTTCGCAGGTTTCCAGATGCGCTTCAGTTTTGCGGTGCTGCTGCGGATTCAATTCCCCATCCAGATAAGCATTGAGTAATTCAAATTTGTGATCAGGCATAAGTAACCTCCGCATGGAGTTCCAATTGTAAGGAGAGTTTATCTTTGAGCAATTTGCGGGCATAACTCAAACGGGACATGACGGTGCCGAGAGGGATATCGAGGGTGTCGGCGATCTCGCGATAAGAGAGATCTTCATACTCGCGCAAGATCAAGACGGCACGGCTGGTATCTGGCAAGGCGATGATGGTATCGCGGACGATTTCGCTGCGCTCTGCGCTGACAAGGCTTCTTTCTGGCGTAGGTCTTTTATCGACAAGATTCAGATCATCAATTGTGTTGGGGATAATGCGTTTTTCCTTGCGCAGCATATCTATGGCCGTGTTTACAGCAATACGGTAAAGCCAATTGCGCAGCGATGATTTTGGGCGGTACGAGGGCAGCTTCAACCAAGCCTGGATAAAAGTCTCCTGTGCGGCGTCTTCTGCCAATTGCTGGTTACCACACATGCGATAAACCACACTCTGCACACCTTGAGCATGGACACGGATCAATTCACCAAAGGCATTACGATCGCCTTTTTGTGCCTGTGTGATCAACGAGAATTCCTTGGCTGGTGATATTGTTGCCACTACGAAACCTTTCAGAAGAAGTTTTGTCGTTCTATTATCTTAACGTAAAAGCCCCCGTTTTTATTCGAAAAGAAAAAGCCTTCCAGTACTTGAATAAGTCTGAAAGGCTTTTTGAAACGCGTCTACTATTGTTCTTTATCTGAAATCAGTGAATAAATGTCAAAGCCTTCAACTGTAATGATCTTTTTATAGTGTGTTTCTGCAAAATTGAAAAAAGCATTCTGATAAGGAGTTTTTTCAAAAATTAAGATACCCTCACGCTCTATTTGTGCAGCGCGAATAACAGGATCAATGGAAAGAATGTAATCTGGCGCTTTTGAGTACATATCCACGATCATTGCAGGAGGAGCCTCTGCTATCATTGTTGAGAATGCCAAAGCCATATCTTCTGTATAAGGGGATCTCTCATAAGCTGGGTAAAAAAGAAAAGGCGTGGGTGCGTCTCTTTTTGTCAGATAATTAATACTGGGATACACCCCCCAAGCCAAAATAGTGTCCTCCTTTTCTGTATTCTCACGCAAAAAATCTGCAAGAGGATCGTTATATTCAACCCCTTTCTCACGGTGAAAAAGAAGGCGGGCTGCCGTTTCCTGATAATCTCCAAAAATACCCGTAGTCATATAAATGGCAAACGCTATTGGTAACAGCAAAATGAAACTGTTTTTTTTGTCTTCGAGTACATCGAGGAAACGCATAGAAAAGATATGTTCTGAAAAAGTACTAAACGAAATCGCTGTTAATACAGCGATCGCAGGCATCCAGGAAATAAAATAGTGAAGATAGCTTTTGCCAGAAATACTACTTAAGATGACTTCAAGGGGCAAAAGAAATAATACAAAAATCTTCAAAGAAGACAGAGATTTTAATGAACGCTCTATAACTACTTGATACAAGACCGCTAAATAGCTAAAAAGAGCAATAAACGCGGGCCACCCTATATAGCCTATTCCTCTCCATAAACTTAGATAGAACGCATGATGTGCCTGTTAGTAAAAGAAGTTATATAAAATTGATGCTTCGATCATCTCTGCAAAAATTCCTTTTTGGGAAAAGTACAGAGAGATAATCAAAAAGCTGGCAACAGTTGCCAAAAGAGTAACCAATATTGTCTGGGCTAGCTGACGATACTTCCGCGAAGATAATTGAGAAAAAGATATTGACAAAAAAATCAGCAGCGGGACGCCTATATTATTGGCACGAAACATAAAATTAACGACAAGCGCCAGACCAAGTAATAGGAGGAACTTATTATTAAAGTCTTTCCCATCAAGAGAGATGAAATAGGCTAAAGAGATGAAACTGAGAAAAAGCGAGTACTCTTCCGTAAAATTTCCACCTTCAAAAACACGAGATAATCCGTAGAGCCAGGCTATGCTTGAAAATAACGCCGCTCCATGCCCCCATTTTTTTTGAACAACCCTGAAGAAAACAGCGCTTTCAACAAAGAGAAAAACAAATTCCAGTAACCAAACACCCCAACGAGATCCTTTGCCAACCAGTAAACCCAAGGCGTTGATGTAAAAAATGATAGGGCCCTTACTATCCCAAAAATCGATATAAGGAATCTTCCCTTTTAAGATCTGAGAACCCGCATATAAGAAAAAGCCATTATCCCGACTTAAGGCTTCTTTGTAGGGATTCGATTGAGATAAAACAAGAGCAACTAATAAAGCTAAAAATAATAGCCCCCAAAAGGCGTTGAATCTTTCTAGTATATTTCTTTTCATAAGTATGTATCTGTTTCCTGAACAGCCCTACTCATCCATTTACAAAATATATCTACAAGCTCAACAACTTTCAATATGGTTATTATACCTATAATAAGATTTTTCTCATCTTTATTTTCTTTAAAATGTGGGGATAACTCTGGGTTTAGTTGAGTTTTCTTCAGGGCTTAAATTTTGCCAGCATAGTCTTTTTCGCGGCAGAGGCTAGAAAAGAGGCCTCCACAGCAAAGCGATTACAACTTTTTATCTCTTCAAAGCTCATCCCTAAAATCTCATGCGCAATCCGGTATTCGTTGTTCAGGTTAGTCTCCAAAATTTCGGGGTCATCAGAGTTGATGGTGACGCGCACGCCTAGATCAAAAAGTTTTTTAAGCGGATGTGCTTCAATCGTTGGCACAGAATTTGTCAGGTAATTGCTCCACGGATTGACCTCCAGAGTGATCCCATTTTCGATCACCATCTCAACGGCAGCCATATCTTCGATAATGTGGATGCCGTGCCCGATCCGCTCTGGACCCACGGCTTGAATCGTTTCTATTACCGCTGACGCGGGCGTATCCTCTCCCGAATGGATCGTGATCCCCAGTCCTGCATCTTTAGCGCGCAGCACCGGACGGACAAATTCGCTGATCGGGTGCTGTGTTTCGCTATCAGCCAGGTCAATGCCATGGATCAGATCCCGGTGGCGGATCGCCCAATCAACAGTTTTCTCGCACGATTCAGCACCCATGCTTCGGGAGGTGATCGCGATCAGACCAATTGCCATCCCAAATTGCGTTTCAGCTTGAGCTTTGGCACGCAGGAGGCCATCGAGTGCCGCGTCCCAATCCAGATCATGACCACTAAAAGCCCAATCTGGTGAGAAGCGCACCTCAAGCAATTTAATATTTTGCCGAGCAGAATCTTCGAAGAATTCCCAGGCAATCCGCTCGAAAGCCTGCGGAGATGCGATGCTCCTTTGCGCAATATTGAAAGCCTCCAGCACAGCGTCCAGACTCTCCCACTGGTCATAGACCTTAACATGCGGATTTAGTTCATCAACATCGTAAGCGGGCAAATCCAGATTATGTTCTTTAGCTATGTCGATGATCGTACTAATGCGGATAGCTCCCTCAAGATGGACATGGATCTCGGTTTTGGGAATATCGTTATATTTTGGGTCGAAGTTTTTCATATATCTATTTCCGCATCAACGCAATTTTGTATGGATACAAGGTTGCTGTCATCACCCCTTCTGCTACAGCTGGATCATTTTCCATGATCTTTTTCGCCGCAATTTCATTTTCTGCCTCAAAGATAGCGATCCCAAATGTAGATTCATCTGCGTTTTGTGTTCGCCCCATCAGGATCATCACGCCTTTCTCTGTCAGGTCTTTAAGATAGGCAAAATGTTGAGAAACGACAGCATCTTCCTCGGGCGTGGAGCCTTCGGTCAGCATTTCGGGACGGGTTACCTTGAGCACATAGATCCACTGCTTCATATCATATTCCCTACCCCAAAAGAAAATAAACAGCTGCGCCAACCCCGCATAGGAGCACGCTGCCGAGCGCTAATAAAATGACCAGATTACGAGAGCCACCTCTATCTTCCTGAATAATGGATGCCTGCTGGAAGAGCGGTTTCGACGCGCGAAGCTCAGTATCCTCCCAAACGGGCATTGCTTCTGGATGTGAAGGATGAATACCATCTAGATTGGGCATCTCCGAGATGATCCCCATCTTCTGGAGCATGCCCATACCCTTTTCCAGATTGATGCGTTGCTCTTGTGTTAAATTCTTAAAGCCGCCAACTTGCTTCCCGTCCACAACGACGTTGGTGCTAGCAATCGCCTGAACAATATTGCTGACCACATCGCCTTGAAAAATATCGGGAATGCCATCCTGATTCTCGTCCTTGAATTGCCCCATTAGTTGTTCATAAGCTCGTCGCTCGGATGAAGGCATCTCGGCGAGGTCATTGTAGACTTTTCCATTAAAGGTGATCTTGGGCATCGAAGGCTCCTTTTACGTCTTTTTATAAGGTGGTTTTATCTTACTGGGTTTCCTGGCAAAAAGCAAAAACCTTCCGAGACGTGGATGATCTTGGAAGGTTTTATATTGCTCAATTAGTAATTTTATAGGCGCGCAATCAAGCGTCCACGACGAAAGATACGGCTGCCGAACCAGATCAGGGCAACGTCAATCACCCATAGAATAAGCCCGATAAAAAAGACAATCCAGGTGCTGAAATACATTGCCCCAGAGAGTTGACCAAACATGAGCAATAAGACAGGGATGACAACTGCTCCCCCCGTTTGATAGGCATCCTGAAAACCCTGGGCACGAGCGGAAACGAGCACCATTGTGCCCAGGCCCAGCCCTGCCGCTGCCGGAGATACCCATAAGACAAGAACGATCCACATCCAGTTGGGGAAAAAGATCATGCCCATCGTTGGCCAGGCTGCGGCATTTGCCATGACGATGTACAACAAGAATCCTGCCAGTGCGACAACGATTGCTGCCAGCCAGGATGAAATTAATTTTGCTATGAAAAGCTCACGATCTGATGTTGGCGTATAAAGTAAAGATTCGAGCGTACGACGTTCACGTTCCCCAGCGAAACTATCCGCTGCAATGACGGAAGCGACCATCAGAGGAATGATCAAAAACATGGGTGCCAGCATATAGACAAGAAAAAAGACAATGGTTTGCTGTTCAAGTGTATAAGGCGCTAATTCAGTACGCAAGCCAATGGGCATCTGCTCGATCAGGGTGGCGATTTCGTCGAGAGAAGTGCCGCCCATATTAACCATTGATGGAGCGAGAGCACTTAGCCATGGAATAATGCCAAACAAAATCAAGGGAACCATGATGGTTGGGATGAGAACGCCCTTGTTTTGGAGAACGATTTTCAAATCTTTGCGAACAATAGCAAAAATAGCGCGCCAATTCATTGGACTGCCTCCTTTTCACCATGCAAGGCAAAGTAGACATCTTCGAGAGAGGGCTGGTGTGCTGCGATGTGATAAACGCGGATGCCTTTTTTGACCAATAAGCTGACCAGCGCGGGAATCACATCTCGACTAGGGATTGTCAAGGTCAGATTCCCGTTGACGTGGCGTGGCAAGCCCTGGGTCAGGGGCGATGCGGATGAGAGCGCGTTCAGCGCGACGTCAACTTGCTCCGGGGAAACTTCTATGTCCACATCCAATCGACGGACATATTGCTGCATCAAATCTTTGGGCGTACCGATCGCTGCCAGTTTGCCGTGTTCCATGACGGCGACACGGTCGCATAACTTTTGGGCTTCGACCAAATTGTGCGTACAAAGAAAGACTGTGCGTCCTTTTTCTTCTGATAAATTGGCGATCAGTTCGTTGACCTGATTGGCAGCGACGGGATCAAGCCCGGCGGTGGGTTCATCAAGAAAAAGGACTTCAGGATCGTGCAATAAGGTGCGCGCCAGTGCTAATCGCTGACGCATACCCGTACTGAAAGCCTCCATTTTTTCATCGGCATACTTACTCAATCCAAAAAAATCCAACAATTCGCTGACGCGAGCGGAAATCTTCTCGTGCGGCAGACTAAACAGATCGGCATAGATAAGCAGGTTGTCGCGGGCGGTCAAGCGGTTTTCCACAGAAGCAGATTCGGTGAGCACGCCGGTGCGCGCCCGCAGGGAGGGGCCATCGTTGAGCGGATCCAGATCAAGAACACGCATCGAGCCGCTGTGTGCTTCGAGAACACCATTCAACAAGCGGACGGTTGTGGTTTTGCCAGCCCCATTATGACCAAGAAAGCCGAAAACTTCTCCGGCCTGCACTTCGAGGGAAAGATCGTTTACGGCGATATTCTCGCCAAAACGACGCGTCAGCTTTTCGACGCGAATAACAGAATGATTCATAGGTTTTCCTTCTTCAAATTCTCTATAATTTCATCGATAATGATACTCTAATTTGATTTAGTGATCCCCATAAAAAGTAAAAAGCCTCCCAAGACGTGGATGATCCTGGAAGGCTTTTTGGGTCTGCTGAAAAGTTGACAGCCATTTCCAAACCTGAATTTTATTCCAGCACTACGCTGAACCAATAAGTGACATCACCCTGCTTCCAACTTGTGTGCACGTCAATGATATAAGCGCCGGGCGCGACTGTTGGAGACCAATCGATAAAATCGGATGGGGCCATACTCTCTGAGATGATGCTTTCGCCGAAAAGCTCATCGCTGATCGAAATGGTGACTTCATCCGGGAGCGGTGTATCAAACTGAAAGCGGATCGCTTCGCTCGCGGAGAGAGACGTGGTCTCGTTAAAATAAGGCTCCATTGTATCGACGCAGAGGGTAGCACCAACCCCCTCCTCCCAGCAATAGGAACTCTGGAATCCGTCTACAAGTTCGCTACCTGAAAGCAGATAAACCAGCGGTGGGCTATCAATATTGCCGCCCCCGCAGGCGGTTAAGAAGATGAGTATTAGAACGATCATCAAGAATAGTTTTTTTGACATTTTCTTCTCCTTCGTAAATTACAATTACTTGGAACGCTCAGTTCTCAATGTTAAAACGGATATAAGAAAGAGCAGTATCCCGATCACGATCATCCCGCCAACGAAAAATACGGAGATAAATCCCGATCGGTAGGGGCTTCCTGAAAGTATTGCCGGTAGCTGAGTTGCCCCTGCCGCAATGGGCCAAAAGAGACCCAAAAAGATATGCACGATATATCCCCGGCGTAGGCGACGACCCAGCCAAAAAATGCCCAAACCCTGCAGCGCGAAGATACTTGCGATCACATAGGTCAGCACAAATATAGGTACTCCGGCTTTGGCAGGTTCACCTGTCGCAAAATCTTCCAGTGTGTGCGGGAGTGCGAAGAAGATCAGGAGCAAAGACAAGATCACAACACTGGTGCTCTTGGATGATATTTTAACTTTTTTTGCAGACATATTCTTCTTCCTTTTAGATAGCTTTACTAGGTTGGGTCTTTTCCTTCGTGGAAGAAACCGCTTTGTGCAGAATTTCAAGGAATTCATCCAATGGGACGCGATGGATGCGCGCCGCCCATTCGACAGTGACAGCTTTGGCAGCCAGCGCTCGGATGGAAAAACGCGCCACTCTTTTGATGCCAAAGACTTCCATGACATTGGCAATGTCGCCATATTCTTTAAGAATATCTGCAACGCGGGTATCTTTTGTTATTTCCATAATTTTCTTTTTTTCCTTAATTAAGAAAAGCCATCTGTCGTGGATGAAGATGGCTTTTGTAGACAGGCAGAACAATCTTAATGTGGACTATTTCTGTCAGATTATATCATGCTCAATTATCAGTTATTACTCATTTTCCGCACAAAAAGCCTCCCGAGACCTGCATGATCCTGGAAGGCTTTTTAACTTTTCACAGACTTACAAACGACGCGGTCGCAGACAGCGTGCTAATCCAATAAGCGCCAGCGAGGAAACCAGCTTATTTACTTCAGTAACAAGCCAACCTTGTCGGGATTGGTGGGATCGGACATATCGACCATAACCCCCACCACCGCGTCGACCTGGACCTGGGGCAGACGGATCATCGGCACGACCATGGTCTTGGTCAGCGTGTAGGGCGGGCGCATTGGCATGGTGATCTCCATTTCCAAAGTTACGCGTGGGTCGTCGTTAATGCGCATACCAGTGTCGCTCATCGACAATATCTTGGCTTCGCCTTGCGTTCCCACTGCGGCTAGATTTTCTGCCTGCTGTTTCTTCTTACGCATGAGCATGATTGGGATGGCGATCGCCGCGATGGTGATGATCAAACCGCAGCATACCGACGCTACAACAATAGCGATTGTCGAGTACATACTACTGTCAACCATATTCTTCTCCTTTTGTGAAGAAAAGCACTCTTTATCTGATGTATTCATCTTACAACTTTCCCAAATAAAAAGCAAAAGCCTCCCAGATGCGGATGATCTTGGAAGCCTTTTTGAACTACCAGCGAGATTGCTTCAATATCTGCTAATGACATTACTTTAATCGATCAAGAAAATATAATTCAGAGTATGATTGCGGAGTAGAAAACAAGAACAATCATAAAACGTGGCAATTCTATTATTAAAAGACTTACTCTCACCAAATTTACGTTATCATGAAAAAAAGTTTTTTGCAGAACAAAGATAAAAAAATATCGAAGATCTTTGTCGTTACTGGATTCATATTTATAGTTTTTTTCAGCATCTACTTTGCCATCAGCATTGCTTTATCAAAAACTGCTGCTTACACGGAGAACGATCTCCTCTTTGGGATCGATACCATTCGCGTCATCGATGATATGACCGTTTTCTCTGCAGACCATTATCGAACCAGCGTTCATCCTCTCTATCTTCTTTTTATTAACCCTTGGGGGGTTATTTTAAAGAAGATTATAGGATCAAAGCTTTTAGCAGCATTAGCGATCAATTCTTTTTTTGGGGCACTGGGGGTTGGAATTGCCTTTCTGTTTTTCTATACCTACGGAAAAACAATCACGAATGCTGCCTTACTCTCATCCTTCTTTGGGATTTCAGCAAGCCAAGTTATTCTTTCAATAACGCCTGATACAGCAACGCTGGCAATATGCAGTTTACTTGGCACTTATTTATTATTTTTAGTATCGCTAAAAGATCAGAAAAACTATCTCTTTTTATGGATCCTAATTGGCATATTTTCCCTGGGCGTGACAACATCGAATTTTGCCCAAACCTTTATATGTTATACAGCTTTGGTTATTACACAAGATTCGCAAAAAAGCGTATCTAAAAAAGTCTTTTCTGTTCTTGGTTATGGGCTGTGTGTATTCATGATTACCTTTGCTTTCGCCTTATTTCAAAAAACAATTTATCCTTCTGCGGGATTATTTTATTTGCCCGTTTCTATTCAAGATGAAATGAAATATTCGAGTTTATTGATATTTAAAGAACCGTTTACAGTGCTCTTTCATTTGGTAAAGCATTTCTTTGTCGTGAACATCATCTCGCCATTACCAACCGTCTTCACCCTATCAGGCACGTTTAGACATTCCCCGTCAATAACATTTAGCACCACTGCTGAATTCGGTTTTATTTGGTGGACAGGCTTGATATTGTGGATCACTTTATATACGACAAGTCTTGTTCATATCTGGAAAAACAAGACCAACAGAACTCTCCAGATCACTTTTTTAATTTGTTTTGGGTTCAATTTCGTTTTACACAGTTTCTATGGCGTAGGAGAAAGGGGGCTGATCGAATACTTCTTATATACAGGAAACTTTACTTTTCTTTTGGTGAGCATATTAACAAACCTTCCACTCGAGAAAAAGAAATATTTGGTGGTTTTGTTAATTGGGTTAATTCTACTGGTTGGCGAAAACAACTTCTTAGCACTTAGAGAGATCTATTTCATTTATAGGTAATCACTCGGTTTTCTCACTATCCATGATTTTAAAATTTAAAAAAGCCTTCCAGGATTTTAGAAGGCTTTTCATGTTGCCAAAGAGATGGCTCTCACATCTCCGAAAACGGGACGCGTTCTACGCCAAACCATCTTTCGTAGACGACAGTCAACTGCCCCGCGCGGATGCGGACATCTCGACAAGACATTGCTGTTTTCAATAAGGGATTTTCGCGGTAGGGGCGACCCGTTTGGATGCAAAGAAACTCTTTCTTTTTGCTAAAATCTGTACAAAGAATGACTGTTTTATTGTACAGAAGAAAGGGTCGCCCTTACACATTGCACTCAAGCCACAAAAGCAAAAGCCTCCCAAGGCGTAGATTAGTCTCGGAAGGCTTTTTGATTTTCTATCAAAATCTGGCCATCATCTCCGCCCCCACCTACCCCTATCCCCCCTCTACAAACGGGATGTGCTCCACGCCAAAACGCATCTTCGCTTCCCATCACCGCACGGGCGTGAACGCACCGTGCTAATTAGTGCCCCCCCAGCGAAGACGGATATTTCAGCAAGAGTATTTTTGATATTCCTGTTGAAGGCAATTGAGGGTTGTTAAATCAGTTTGAACAGTTTGTGCTTTTCCAAATAAATACCAGTATGTAACAGGTCAAAGTTCTACCTAGGATGGTCAAAATGCAAGTTCATAAACATTTTTCTGAAAAAACAGTACCTTAGCGAAACATCGTTTGAAATATAGGTACAAACATGGAAGCTACTAAAGAAAAAACAAAAAAACAGCAACCAATAATGAAAATAGGTAAGGTAGTAAAAAGTAAAAGACGTAGCCCTCTATTTCGATTCGTCGTTTCTTCATACGCTAAAAAGTTTTTTTCAACATTACCTATTGGGTATAAGTCATCAGGTGTCGGGGAGAGAAATGTGCAAACCCAACCGTTTATCACAGAGTAGAAAGTGTAGTGGATCCGAGAAACTGGACAGTATCAATAGTATAAAATACAGTTCAGAAAAGGAGTCCAGCTATGAGCAGTCGTCGCACCTTCAGTCCCGAATTCAAAGCAGCCGTAGTCTTGTCGATTCTGAAAGGCGAGAAAAGCACTTCAGAGATCTGTCGAGAGCATAAAATCAAGGAGACCGTCGTCGGGCGTTGGAAAAAGCAGTTTCTGGAGAACGCCTCCGTTGTCTTTAGTCAGCCAAATTCTCAAAACCCGGACACCTCTCATACCGCAGAGTTGGAGCAGATGGTCGGTCGTCTAACGATGGAGGTTGACATCCTAAAAAAAGCCTCGATCTTGTTGAACTCAAACAAGGCGAGAAAATAATCATGGCTCGCAAAGTTCGGGATCAGGTTTCATGCCCTGTAACGGTGATCTGCTCTGCACTTGGCATATCTCGTAGCGGCTACTATTATCAAGGATGCTCTCATGATGATCATCAACTCGTATCTTCAATTAAAGCAGTACAAACCCGTTTTCCGACATATGGGACTCGCCGCGTCACAGCGGAGTTGAAACGAGAACCTGAGAAAATTCATGTAAATCGCAAGCGGGTTCAGCGCTTGATGCGTCAATACGATCTTTTACAACCGGTGAAAAAGCGGAAAGTCCGCACAACGAACAGCCAGCATAGCTACCCGCGCTATCCAAACCTGGTGAAGGATAAGGGTGCCACGCACCCGGACGAGATCTGGGTCAGCGATATCACATACATCAGATTGGGCACAGGCTTTGTTTATCTGGCAGTCATCATGGATATGTTCACTCGGGATATTCGTGGCTGGCAATTGAGCCGCTCGATCGACCAAAGACTGACCCTGGATGCGCTCCGCATGGCGCTTCAGGATCATGTGCCAGAAATTCATCACAGCGATCAGGGCGTTCAGTATGCTGCCGGAGATTACACTGCTTTGCTTGTGCAACACCAAATCAAGGTCAGTATGGCGGCGATCGGCAAAGCGGAAGAAAACGGCTATGCTGAACGACTGATGCGCACGATCAAGGAAGAGGAGGTAGACTTAAGCGAATACACTGACTTCACAGATGCCTTCACCCAGATCGGGTATTTCATCGAAGAAGTTTACCGGCACAAGCGCATTCATTCTTCATTGGGCTATCTCACACCAGCAGAGTTTGAAGATGCTTGGGTAGAACAGCAGAGAACACCCTAAAAGTCAGCTTTTTTGTGTCCAAGTTTTTGGGTCCACTACAAAATCCATTGCTACTCAAAATTTTCATTGTGCACCTAATCCTTTCTGTTTGGTATTTCTTTTCTAAAAGGTAAAACTATTATGCAGGAAAATACTCTTTCTAGCAACAAAAGACGGCAGCCCCCAACTGCCGCCTAATCTACTAATTACCTAATCCCCAATCACTAATCCCTAAAGTTTCGCAAACCTCGTCACCACAACCGCCGCACTCGGGAGCGTCGCCTTGTTGCCCACCTTCATCTCAGCAGGAGCAACACCGGCTTTCTTCGGCGCAGACTGGTAAATAAAGATCGGTGTATCTTTCTTCGCAAACTTGAGCGGGAGATAGGCTTGCCCGGTCAAAGTGCCATTCATATCAGCGGCGCAGGAGGTGACCCAGCCGATGACTTTGCCACGTTTATCCATGACGGGAT
>JABGQU010000001.1 GCA_018648605.1 Anaerolineae bacterium
ACAAACTTATGTCCTTGTTGTCTTAAAAATTCTTAATAACTTATTATGGCCTTACCTCTTTACGATTCAGAAAAAACTCGCCATCCTATAGCGGATGAGATTTTTTCGCTATATAGACACCACCACCTACTTCGGGAACTAATTACGCGTAACATAAAGACTCGCTATAAACGTTCTGTGATGGGCGTCGCTTGGACGATGCTCAACCCATTATTAACTATGCTGGTTCTGTACGTGGTGTTTTCCCAGTTATTTGCCTTCAGCTTGCCGCAATATCTGGTTTATTTGTTGAGCGGGTTAGTGTTGTGGAATTTCTTTGCTCAGAGTACCGTGGCAGCTATGCGTGATTTGGTTTGGAGCGGCGGTCTTCTGCAGCGTATTTTTATTCCCAGGGCGTTATTTGCTGTTGCCGCCATAGGCACAGGCTTGGTTAATTTGTTGTTAGCGTTGGTACCATTGGTTATTATTATGCTCGTTACGGGTGCGCAACTGAGTCCGGCTATCCTTTTTCTGCCCGTATCGCTAACCATAGCCTGCATGTTTGCCTTGGGGGTTGGACTGGGGCTTTCTGCCCTGGCAGTATTCTTTGCCGATATTGTCGATATGTACCAGATCCTTCTACTAGCCTGGATGTATCTCACTCCCATTTTTTATCCAATAGATATCCTCGCACCCAAATATACGTGGCTGATTACTGCTAATCCAATGTATTATATTCTGGAATGTTTTCGTGCTCCAATTTATTTAGGCATACTGCCAGATGGAAATATCTTTATCAAGGCAATTATCGCAGCAACAGTTTCTATGCTCTTGGGTAGTTGGCTTTTTGCCAGGAAATCCGATGAATTCTCCTACTATCTATAGTCATGATGACCCCGTTTTGCAACTTGATAGCATATCTGTGCGGTATCGTGTGCTTCGCGAGCCTGTTACCAGCATCAAGGAATATGCATTGCGCTGGCTCCGTAGCAAGAATAGCTACGCTGATTTTTGGGCACTGAAGAACATATCGTTATCTATACAGCCCGGAGAGGCCGTGGGTATTATTGGTGCCAATGGCGCTGGCAAAAGTACATTGTTAAAAATAATTGCTCGAGTATTGCGACCTACTGATGGCCGCGTTCGTGTCCGTGGTGTTGTGGCACCGATTTTAACTCTAGGTGCAGGCTTCGATCCAGAAATGACTGGGCGTGAGAATATTTATCTCAATGGAGCTATGCTGGGATTTTCTCGGTCAGACATGAATAAAAAAATGGCCACGTTGCTAGAATTTTCGGGGTTGGGCGATTTTATAGATGTGCCAATAAGGACTTATTCGGATGGTATGGTCGCTCGTTTGGCATTTGCGATTGCAACGGATGTAAAATCTGATCTATTGCTTATCGATGAGATTTTAACTGTTGGTGATATAAACTTTCAAGAAAAATGCAAAATACGTATCAATACGTATAAAGAAACGGGTACAACGATTTTGGTTGTTTCACACAATCTGAAAACAGTGGAAGAGTTATGTGACCGTGTAATTTGGCTCGAACATGGGGTCATACGTGCGGAAGGGAAGGCGGCAGATGTAATCGCAGCTTATGAGGATGAAAGAGAACAGCCTATCATCGGTAACATACAGGTTACTCATGCCTAATAACATAATTAATACCTCTGTTGCCTTGTTGATTCTAGCTCATAATGAGTCAATCGTGATCAAGGAAACTGTCGAGGCTATCCAGAAAGTATTAGCTGATGGAGATAAGTTATTTGTAGTAGCCGATCATTGCACGGATAGTACTGAAATCAAGGCCAGAAACGCTGGGGCAAAAGTTATTATTCGTAATGGAGATACACCAGAGGGTAAAGGCGATGCTTTAGGCTGGTTTGTACAAGAATATAAGGGTAGCCTGAAGGAATTCAGCAGACTGGTCGTGCTAGATGCAGATAGCACGATCAAACCGGATTTTATCGATCGAGTAAAAGAAAATATCACTGATAGCTGTGTGGTCATGCAATGCTTTGTATACCCCCAATTTGAAGGCACATCGCCTATTGGAAAATTGGCGGCGTTGTCAGAGTTTCATGATCAGTATATCTCTGACAGGATTCGAACAGTATTTGGTTGGCCGGTGCGCATGCGAGGTACGGGGATGGTCATAAGGCCTGATTTGTTATTTGGGTTGAATGCTCACCTTAAAACAAAGGTTGAGGACATCGCTCTCAGTCTGATATTTGCTTCTAAAGGAATTCAAGTTAAACGCCTTGATGAGGCGATCTTGTTCGACCCCAAGCCTCCTACGATGGCTGCAGCTGCCCGGCAAAGGGCACGCTGGTTTCGGGGTCAGTGGCGGGCTGTGTGGCAATACCGCCGCGAAATCATTCAAGTCCTTCTCAAAGGCCCAGCGGGATGGTCATTGCTAAGTTCGCTTTTCCTGAAACCAAAATGGCTGGTGCTGACAATCAGTTTATTATTGGCTTTTGTTTTTTCCTCATGTTCCTGGATCGCCCTTCCTTTTTGGATATATTTTATAGTTGGCTCGATTTATTTATTCGTTGGGCTAAGCCTCATTCCAGAACGCTACTTATTTTTTCGCACATTATTGCACATACCAGGATATGTGTGGATGTGGTTGCGCGGTATTATCCTCTCCCTGCGCTCTACATCTTGGTTGCGAGTGCGAAAATGATTTTTTCGAGGGAAGTTGAATTAGCTCTGACTCATAAAGAGAGTGATTGGGAAAATCGCCTTTCAGCTCACCAGATTGCCGCATCTCTCTTTGTATTGTTGATGGCCGTCTACAGCCTGACTTATTCAGGTACATTCATCACCGACGACGAACATATTTTGGCTTCGCGCGCATTTAGCATGGCGTTTGACGGGCAACTCAACGATCAGCGTGTGTATGGGAATCAGCGAGTTTATGCTCTTTCGGATACAACGCCGGTATATGCCGCTCAAGGGGTTAATATCGAACCTGGGCAGGCGTTCGCTGGCTCGATCCTCGCTCGCCTTGCCGCGGGATTAGAAGTTGGGCGTGTCCAAACTATATTTTTATTGAATATCTGGATAACAGCGCTTACCGCTGTCGTGGTTTATTATGCCGTGCTTTTTCATGATTACCGGAAATTTACTGCGCTGATAATTGCTTTGCTTTTTGGGTTAGGTACAATGGTGTGGCCCTATACGCGTACCTATTTTCGAGATCCACTAGCAATGTTCTGCTTATCATTTGCATGGCTGTGCATGTTATCGTTGGTAAGAGCAGATCAAAATAATTATATAAAACGGTTATCCTGGGTTGGTTTGATCGCCGGTTTAGTTGCTGGTGTGCTCACTAAGAATACTATTGTGCTTGCCTTCCCTGTTTTCCTGATTTATTTTCTTGTAAAAAATGATAAAACAAATATTGCCAATTATTTGACCGCTCTAAACAATAATAGGAAGAGAACTTTATTATATTTTGGGGGCATCTTAATCTTTCTGCTCTTGTGGGTGAAACTCTTGCCTCCTGATGGTGTTTTTGCGCGCTTTACGCTGGAATATTATATGTTTGTCTTGCGAAAATTCGTCACAGCGCCACACCTAAATATTATCTCAGCCCTGGCTGGGCCGTTGTTCAGCCCGAGTAAGAGTGTTTTCTTATATTCGCCGGCAATAATTCTTTCTCTTTTAGGATTGCTCTATAACTTTAAGCTGGCTTGGTCATCCTGGCTCTACTTATTCCTGCTCATCATTGGTCAAGCGTTGTTCTATGATGAAAACTGGTTCGGACATATCAATTGGGGCTTACGTTTCCTGGTGCCATCGCTACCCTTACTTATTATTGCTGCAGCTCCTGTAGTTGAGCGTTGCTGGGTGACAAAAAAAGGCCAAATAAGTTTAATTATTATTGGGTCTGTTTCTGTTCTAGTTCAGCTAATAGGAGTTTTGCCCCCCGTGAAAGGGTACTATATTGAGATGACTAGTATTGCCACGCCTGAACTTGCCTCACTAACCACTTGGAGCTTTAAATATTCTGCGTTAGTCTGGCATCTGAAATGGATTCTCTCGGGTGGCTATTTTGATTTACCAGTGATGCGGATAGGGGGACGTATTATTCCGGTCTTACTTGGTTTCTCTACTCTCCTTGGGCTTGCAGTAATTGGATTATTAAAAGGCTTACGGCCATGGCTTCAGATAAGTTCGTTATTATTATGTGTTTATATGATGATTCTGATGCTTTTTAGTTATTCAGAGGATCCCGCTTACTTTTATTCACGGTACGATTTGGAAGCTGCTCAGGAAAAAATTTCCGAGAATTACCGCCCGGGAGACACCGTTCTTATAAAGTCCTATGGAACACCCGCTTGGTACTACTGGATGAATTGGAGCAACCCCGATATCCAATGGATATCCTTACCTTTTTTTTACCCTGCTCCAAGTCTGATAGAAAAACACAACCTAATACCTAACCCAGAGTTGATCATGGACGAATTAACCTTATCTCTACTAAATACTTTGCCGGGTTCAACGCAACGCATCTGGCTTGTCGCCCCAAGCGATACACCAGGTGCAAGTCTTAACTTGGAAGCAGATTGGTTAGAGAGTCGATCTGTCTCGAGTAATAATTGGATATTTACAGCAGGCCCAAACACAACTCGACTTTTTTTGTTCAATAAACACTAACCACGATTTCTTTTCCTGCGTATTTTCCCTCGTCCAAGTTGCATGAGATTCTCTATCCATGCAGCAAGAGGCTCCGGGGGCAAATAGGCGAGTAGGGGCCAAGGTTCTATGTTGAGTGATTGCAGAACTGCGTTGGCAGCTTCTATCCCCGTTAGGCAAGCTCTTTCGATGAAAAATGCTGGGGCGGGATGCTGCACCCAGTCACCAGCACAAAAGAGATTTTTCCAAGGGGTGACTGTGCCGAGGTGCTTATCTTTAGCGCCAACCGCAGGTAAGGTGTGCGTTGCTGGATTGCGTTGGATATGCGCGAAAATGCGATGCCCGCGCAGCTCAGGCCAGACGCGTTGCATATCTTGAATCGCTTGAGCAAGAAGGATGGCATCGGGTTGCGCAAGCACTTCGTCAGGACCATAAATATGCGCTTCTATCGCGCTGCCTCCGGTTTCGCGCGCCCAGCGTCTAAAAGGATTAGAGAGCTTATCTAGCCAGAAATAATTATGCAGCGTGAACTCGCCTGTAAAAATCCCGGCTTCTGCACCCGCTTTTGGATGCGCATCAAACCATAATCGAATAACAGCATTGGCTAACGAGCGTGGGAAGAAAAGCTCATCCGGATTCAAATTCTCTTCGATAAGGTTTTCAGCATTCTTTGAGTCAGTTGCCAGGATGAGATGCTGCGCACGAGCGGATTCCTGCCCTTGAGCCGTTTCCCATACGACCAGCCACTCTCCCCGCTCCCTAATAACTTGTGTAACGCTCGCCCCGAGGAATATGCTCCCGTTTAAATTGCGAATTCTGTCCCCGAGTGGTTCGCAGATACTTGTGCCCCCATCTTCAGGGAGATAGGAAAAAACCCAGGCATCTCGTCGTAGTAGTGTGTAAAACCGCAAAAAGGCCAAGAAACCGGACATTGGCACCTCAGCAGGATGTGATGCGAGTCCGTTTCGGGCTAAACCGAGAAAGAGAGCGCGTAAGGCGGGCGACCATTTCTTCGTCATATCGCCCAGCGTTAAACCTTCCATTGGTTGTGATTCTGCGAATGGGTCAATGCCTATGCCCATCACTAATCCTGCCCAAGTGAGGGGGAGAGAAAGCAGGTCGCGTATGTCTAACATCCACAAGAAGCTTGGGCGCAAAAATAATGCAAGGTAATGAAAGGGAGGAGGTAAGAAGCTGCGTCGGATCGTTGAGCCGATCTTGGCACTTTTGAGCACATTGCCTTTGCGATAAATCCAGGTTTCTTCTTCGGCAGGAACAAAGACAGGACGCAGGTTGTGGCGCGCAAGCATGGCTTGGAAATTTCGATATTGAGACCAAATGCCATGCACACCATGTTCCAGGCGAAACTCGTATCCATTTACTTCGATGATTTCTCCACCTGCGAGCCGTCCCCCAAGGTATTCTGGGTCAGCTTCGAGCACGAGAGGGTGAAGTCCGCGCTCAGCAAGATGCAAGGCTGCGCTAAGGCCGGCAACACCGCCGCCGATGATGATCGTGTCGTGGTTTTTATCCTGGGCCATAAGTTCCTAAGTCGATTCCTGTGTGTAGGCGCTCCCACGCCCACGAGATGGGGCGTGATTGTATAAGCGAAGGTTCTGCATAGCATTGTTGAAAGCAAGATGTGCAAGATGAGGGAGCTTCGCCATAACGATCGATTGCCCTTTGCCAGGCTTCGTTCCAGGAGGAGACACCAAGCAAATTGACAGGGCGTCCGCCAATTTCTCCGCCTTCTTTTTCCATCGGCAGACAGGGATAGATGAGGCAGCCATCGGGCATGATGCGTGGAATGATCGTGGGGTAACACGCGTAAGGTTCTTGGTTGAGCAGTGTTTTTAGATAGGCGTTGCTGCCTAATATCGGTGCGCCATGCTTCTTTAGGTTTATGACGCGCTTGATGAAAGCACGGTATTCTTCTGATATTAGCAAATCAAAATGGGGCCAGTTATTTACCGCTTGGGGAGAGATGGAAAGCAGAATATGGCTAGTGGTGCAGAATTCAATCAGAGCATCCATGCTGGATAGGGTCTCAGGGGTGATGACAGCATTCAGGATGAGTTTGAAGTCGTGTTCTTTTTGAAGAGGTGCTGCTACTTCAATCGCTGCGATAACGCTTTGAGACTGCTCATTAGGCAAGCTGACGGCCGCCAACGCGGATGGCTCGACCGAGTCGAGGCTGATGACCAACCTATCTAATAACGGAAGCAAGTTCAAATGCTGAGAGAGAAGCGTCCCGTTGGTGATTAGGCTTATTTCACGGAAGCGTAAATCCTGACGGGCAAAGAGCATCAAATCGAAAAGGTGTGGAGCGAGCAGGGGGTCGCCACCTGTTATCCACAGATTTTTGACACCATCTCGAATAATGCTCAGGATTTTCTTTGCATCATCGAGCGTAGTTGTGACTGCTTCTCCATTGCGACGTGCGCCAAAATCTTCGCAATAGGTGCAGTTCAGATTGCAGCGCGTAGTGGCATAATAGATCGCCAAACGTGGATCGAGAGTGGATTGCCCTTGTTTCAGGCGTAGAAAATTACGTAGATAAGTGGACATGTGTTGGGGTTTCTTAGCTCTGGGCTTCCCAGCTGACGATATATTCGGTTAAAGGATTAGGATGCTTGGCAAGCTCGTCTTCCACGATCCATTTCCCTTTCAGATTATTTTCTCTCGCCGTCAACTCAAAATGACACATGGCGATGCCTATATCCAGACGCTGCAAATCGCACAGATCTAAAATGCGCTTGATCAGGTCTTTTCGATAACCTGGTGTGCGCCGCAAGTAGAAACGCCAGATTTGATTATGTCTCAGGATGCGCCAAGGCTGTTTATTGGAGGCTGATGGCCCGGCTCGCACCATTTCCAGCGCGGTTGTATATTTTGCGGCTTCGTTTTGAAATAAGGGCGTGCTGAATAGGAAATTGAAGAATAGTTCATCCCAAGGCAGGCGTAGGTGAGCACCTGCCGTTCGACTGACCAGCCCCTGACGTTTTTGTTCAGTTGCGGTGTATTCCCCCAGAGAAGTCACTGCCGGCATGGTTTCGGAATTAGATAAATTTATCTTTTTGGCAAAGCGGCTTTTTGTGAATGTGCCGCCCAGCCAACACGTTCCCAGATCAAGACTGGTGGCGTACAGGATAATGGCTTCCATCAGATAACCGTAATCTTCAAGGTCATATTCCGATGGGCTCATCGCGCCCAAAATAAAGGCAGACGGGCTCTTGATGAAGCCATAAGTGCCCAACCCTCGCAGGGATTTGCTATCCGTTTCGGTGGCAGCCAGTAGATCAAAACGTGGACGTGAGCCAAAGGGGCCGGGGGGCAGCGCTTCAATGAATGCCTGAAGTTGCGCTTGTTTGCTAGCACTGACCGGTTTATGCTGATAATTTCGGCATGAAAAGCGGCGTCTAATAATTTCTGTGATGGGGGCGTTGAATTGCAACATGCCGATATTATAGACCTTAATCTAGGAATTTAGATAAAAGAGAGTTATTCGGGAGCTAGCTTATGGAATAAGTGGTAGAAAAAACAGCGTAAATTTGTCGACAATAATGGTAAAATAACACACTTTCCTATGTCTGACTTTAATCTCGTAAACTTACTTCTTCTTGTGTTGCTTGTTGGGGTGATTTGTACTTTGGGGGCAGTTCTTTGGCGTGGAAAAAAACGGGGAGAAAAAACGAAACAAGAAATTCAATCTATTCAAGATCAATTAAAAGCCAGTTTCTCCCTTAGCGGATATCTGTTGGATGCTCATGATGAAGCAGCTGTTGTTCTGGTAGCCATGCGTTCCGGGCATGAATTAATAGGTGCCGGAGGCTGTGCTTTTGTTCCCTTTAGTGAATGGGAGAAAACGTTGCCGGTTTTGCAGCATGGCAATTTGCGCTTTATACATGAACCAGCCTGGCAAACACGTTTATCTGAACCGGCTACTCGACATATCTGTCGAAATTGCTCAAAGAAAGAGTCTGGTGCGGGATGTGTCCTTTTGCAAGGCCCTGTCGATGCGGAGAATGTTTATTGTGTATCTCTGCGCTGTTCTGGGCGCGTGATCGGTGTGATCAGTTACTTTTTTACTGAGCCTCCAGAAATTACTGAAGATCAGCAACTTTTTTTGTCGGAATTGGTACGAGTTACTGACCTGACGCTGGATGCGTTCCGTATGCGTTCTCGTGAATTGAGCTCGCGCCCTTATCTTCAGGAGTCTGCGGTTTTGGAGAAAGAATTGGCTGCCTTAACTGTTGAAAGCCAAAATTTGCTGCATCAACTTGAATATCAAGCTGTGCTAAATGAGCGCACACGTCTGGCGCGTGAAATCCACGATGGTCTGGCGCAGACACTGGCTTTTTTGAAGATGGAAACAGTGCGCATGCAGATGCATATTTCAAAAGGGGAAGTGGCATCGATCAACCAAACCTTGCAGGCTTGTCACCAAACCTTATCAGACGCTTATCTGGACGCACGCCAAGCCATTGACAATCTACGGCGTGCTCCAGATGAGAGTTTGACTGACTGGCTGGAGATGACAACTTCCGATTTTAGCACTCTAACGGGTTTGTCAATTGACATTTCTAATGTCAAGTTAGCACATGTCTTTCCAAATCGTATTAAGGCACAGCTCTGTCGTATTGCGCAAGAGGCGTTAACGAATATCCGCAAACATGCGCAGGCTAGCATGGTGACGATCTCAGCCCTCCAGCATGGCGACGAAGTTATTCTTGAAATAACAGATGATGGTTGTGGATTTACACCGGTTGATGTGCGCTCCGCTTCAATGTATGGATTGCGTAGTATGCGTGAACGCGCGGAATCGATCAGCGCGGATTTTCAAATTGTTAGCGCTCCTGAAACGGGCACTACTATTCGGCTTCATATCCCAACCAGCGAAAAGATAAACTCATGAGTAAGACTATTCGGGTTGTTGTGGTTGATGACCACACCCTTTTTCGGCATGGGATAATTGGGTTGCTGTCTGAAATGCAGGATATTCAAGTGGTTGGTAATGCTCCCAATGGCAAGGATGCTCTTGATATTATTGCTCGCACCAAACCAGATCTTGTCTTGTTAGATGTTAACATGCCCGTTATGGATGGCGTTGAAACCGTTAAAATATTGCGAGCGCGTGAAAAATGTCGAGTTTTGATGTTAACCATCTCCGAACAACACCATGATTTAATTGGAGCAATTCAGGCCGGTGCCGATGGTTATTTGCTTAAAAACGCAGAGCCAGCCGAATTGCGCAATGCGATCACTCTCATTATGGAGGGGAAGTCGGTAATTTCTCCTGAAGTTACTCGTCAAGTTTTCAACGTAGTTGGCAGTTCTTTAGATGGTTCAAATGCAACTCCTGATCTGACTCCACGAGAGCTGGATGTCCTGCAATGTCTTGCCCATGGAAAGACCACGGCTCAAATTTCAAAACAATTATTTATTTCCAGCAATACAGTTAAGACCCATGTACGTAAAATACTAGATAAACTTGGTGCATCAAATAGAGCTGAAGCGGTGAATAAAGCAGCTCGGTATGATCTAATTATTTCAAAGGAGTAGTTTTTAATGTTAGGGAATGACAGTAAGACGAAAATTTTCTGGTGGATGCTCATCGCAAGTATGCTGAGCATCTTTTTTATGACCGGTTGTGCTACATCTGGTTTAGACAGCGAAATTCTATTAGATGGTGAGAATCTCGTTGAGCAGTGGCGCTTTGATTCGGGCGGTGCGATCAATCAGACACCGCTTCGTGTAGGTGACGTTGTCGTTTTTGTTCCACATAACGGTACGCTCACCGCCTTGGACGCCACGACCGGAGAATTACGCTGGACGCTTGAATCCGAATTGGATGTTTGGGAGCGCGCCTATACAACGGATGGAAAATATATTTTTGTAGCTCTGGAAGATGGAAGGCTTCTTGCGCTTGATGCTCGCTCCGGTAAAACACGTTGGGATGTGGACTTAGGCATAAACGTTCAGGTTCGCCCTCTCGTTGTTGGCAATACCCTTTATGTTCCAACGACTTTTGTTGGTCCGAAATTAACTTCTAATCCCGAAGGAAAAGCCAAGCTTTTTGTGTTGAATACCGCCGACGGTAGCGAAATTTGGTCTTTTGAGACCGACAACTACATTCTCCAGACACCAACTCTTTTTGGAGAGGTTGTTTATGCTGGAGGAAGTTACTACGCACCAGAAATTGAAGTAGATGAGGGCGGCCCAATGCGTATTTATGCTTTGGATGCGGAAAATGCTGCAGAACTCTGGACCTATGAATCTATGGATGGATTCATCAAGAGAATGTATGCTACCGAAAGCTCATTGGCTTATATTGCATATGAAGATTACGCTATCGGTGTTGATGTACAGACAGGTGAAATGAGTTGGCGGCGTGACACAGGCAATTGGGTACCTTCCATGCTTGGGGTTGGGGATACGGTTTACTTTGGCTCGGCCAATACGGCTATTTATGCTTTTGATACAACCACGGGCGATATAAATTGGCAGCATAATATCCCTGAAGGAACCTTCAATTATGTGATGGGCTCACCAGTACGGGTGCAGGATGATTTATATGTTCTCACGCAGCATGGCGATATCTTTGCATTAAACGCCTTGGATGGTACCCCCTTATGGCATCTTCCCACAGGCGTTACGCCCAGAGATGGTCTGGCAGTCTCGGATGGATGGCTCTATTTTGGTGATATAGATGGAATTGTTTACGCATACACATCTGTGGATTAAACTTCTTGGCGCGCAGCGCTCTTGCTTTTGGCTTGCTCGGCTTACGAGGACAAGTGTGCCTCACCCAATGCGCGTACCGGTTAATTAAAAGGTAGCAAGTTGAAATCCGAGGGCGATGCGAAAGATTTAAATAAAAAAGTGCGCCGCAATTATTTGCGGCGCACTTTTCTTTTCAGTCAGGGTTATTGCTTTGTGCCTGCCAAGATCATCGGTCCATCCCGATTTTCTTCGGTGATGTCGAAATCCCAACCTGGAGCCATGCGATTATTGCGCAAGCGCTCTTTGAGTTTGGAGTGATCCCAATCGTAATCGGTTTCGCCGACAGCAGATTGACCGAACAAAGGAACACCAGGAGGGCTGGAGAGCACATCGCCACCAGCCATCAAGCCTTCGTAGGAGCTGAGATCCATCTCGTGGTAGGAGCTTTCGGAGTTAGCGAAGTGACAGCCTGTGCAAGATTGTGAACCATCGAACCACATATCGGCTTCGGTGACGAAAGGCAGCACATCGCGCTCGAAATTGAGCTGTGCGTCGCCGTAGTCGAAGGAGTCGGTCTCAGGAGCGCCGCCATCAACCCAGGCAGCGATCACGCCAACGCCGTTGAGTTCGCAGCCATATTCGCCGGGCAGGACACTGACGCCATCAGCAGAGACTTCGACGCATAAACCATCGCGGTTCTCTTCGGTGATGTCAAATTCCCAGCCCGGGGGCATACGGTTGTTGCGCAAGCGACCGCGGAGTTTGGAGTGATCCCAATCGAAATCAGTAGCGCTGATTTCAGATTCGCCGAACAAAGGAACTCCGGGGGGCTGTGAAAGAACATCGCCACCGAGCATCAAGCCAGCGTAAGAGCTAAGGTCCATTTCGTGGTAAGAGTTTTCAGAGTTCGCGAAGTGACAACCAGAGCATGCTTGTGCGCCATCGAACCACAGGTTGTTTTCTGTGAAGAGCGGGAGTACGTCAGCTTCAAACGTTCCTTCGCAGTATGCACCATCATCATCTGTGAATTCAAATGTGCCAGATTCTGATGCGCCAGCAGCGGTCCATTCTCCGATCAGATCAACGGCTTTGACTTTGCATTCGCCGCTACCAGGTAAACTGGCAGCCTCTTCTGTGGAGATCGCTTCGCCATGCAGCACGAGCGGTCCATCCCGATTTTCTTCGGTGATGTCGAAATCCCAACCTGGAGCCATGCGATTATTGCGCAAGCGCTCTTTGAGTTTGGAGTGATCCCAATCGTAATCGGTTTCGCCGACAGCAGATTGACCGAACAAAGGAACACCAGGAGGGCTGGAGAGCACATCGCCACCAGCCATCAAGCCTTCGTAGGAGCTGAGATCCATCTCGTGGTAGGAGCTTTCGGAGTTAGCGAAGTGACAGCCTGTGCAAGATTGTGAACCATCGAACCACATATCGGCTTCGGTGACGAAAGGCAGCACATCGCGCTCGAAATTGAGCTGTGCGTCGCCGTAGTCGAAGGAGTCGGTCTCAGGAGCGCCGCCATCAACCCAGGCAGCGATCACGCCAACGCCGTTGAGTTCGCAGCCATATTCGCCGGGCAGGACACTGACGCCATCAGCAGAGACTTCGACGCATAAACCATCGCGGTTCTCTTCGGTGATGTCAAATTCCCAGCCCGGGGGCATACGGTTGTTGCGCAAGCGACCGCGGAGTTTGGAGTGATCCCAATCGAAATCAGTAGCGCTGATTTCAGATTCGCCGAACAAAGGAACTCCGGGGGGCTGTGAAAGAACATCGCCACCGAGCATCAAGCCAGCGTAAGAGCTAAGGTCCATTTCGTGGTAAGAGTTTTCAGAGTTCGCGAAGTGACAACCAGAGCATGCTTGTGCGCCATCGAACCACAGGTTGTTTTCTGTGAAGAGCGGGAGTACATCAACTTCAAAGCTGCCCTGATAGGTATTTCCATCGACCCCGGTGTAGTCGAAAGCTTCTGTTTCGGATGCGCCAGCTTCGGCCCAAGCACCGATTAGGTCAACGGCTTTAGCCGCCGCACCAGACATGTCTTGGCTTTCGGCTTCAACCTCCGGAGCAGGAGTCTCTTCTGGGGCGGGAGCGGCTTCCTCAGATACTGGGGAGGGAACGACAGTTAATGTCGCCGGTGCCTCACACCCTACAAGCAAAATAGCTGCTAATAGGAGAGACAAGCCTAAAAATAAGTTTGTTTTTCTCATGCGTATTTTCCATTCCTTAATTAGTTGACTGGGAAATTTAATATTCGCTTAATATAATACTCGTATTTTTATCTAAATTAGTGATTATTTCAACTCTTTAAAGGGGTGATTTGAATATCATCTCTTTGGGTGATACAGAGGGTGAGTGACAAGCAAGGCCCTTCTTGTTATATTGAATGCTAGTATGGATTTGTTTTGCCGGATATTTTTTGTAGGGGTGAATTTTATACAGGTGCAAAAAGTACTTGGAGGCGGGGAGGTCTTCTTCATAAAGATTCCCTAATAAATCTAATTACATGCTAAAGGTAAATGGAGGAGTAAGTAGATGAAACACTTTGTTAGAGTGGCCATTTTGGTCGTAGTTTTAACTGTGTTATTAGGCTTTGGTCTCGACAATATGGGCTATATGCCTGAACTTGCGAGTGTACAAGGGGCGGCAATTGACGATCTGTTTCGAAAACACGTTTGGGTGATTTCTTTTCTCTTTTCTTTGATTATGGGCTTCATGCTTTATAGCTTTGTTGCTTTTCGGAAAAAACCCGGCGATGACGGAAGCGGAGATCATTTTGAAGGGAATACGAGCCTGGAAATCGTTTGGACGATTGTTCCGCTTTTCATTGTCTTGTATTTTGCTTATTTAGGGGCTGAGGCACTAGCCGAAACACGGCGAGCTGACCCAAATGCTTACAATATCACAGTTGTAGGCTCTCAATGGTCCTGGCGATTTGATTACGAAGATTTTGGCTTCTCGTCTACAGAGCTGCGCCTTCCTGTTGACCGCCAAGCGCTCTTGTTACTGACATCCACAGACGTGATCCATTCGTTCTGGGTTCCTGAATTTCGCTTGAAGCAAGATGCTTTGCCAGGAGAAGGAATGGAGCGTGAACTGCGCGTTACTCCTACCATAGTGGGAGATTACAAACTCCGCTGCGCAGAGCTTTGTGGTTTAGAACATGCTTATATGCTCTCGGACGTGATTGTTATGGAAGTGAGTGATTTTGAAGCTTGGGTTGCTGAGCAAACAGAAGGACCCGCAGGCGACGGAGCTGAGCGTGGCGAAGCATGGGCACAACAATTTGGCTGCCAGGCTTGCCATTCCCTTGATGGAAGCGATCGCATCGGACCGACCTGGCTTGGGCTTTATGAAAGTATAGAAACCTTGGTAGATGGTTCGACGGTTGTCGTTGATGATGCCTACCTTATCGAGTCCATTCTTGATCCGCAGGCAACTATTGTTGAGGGTTACGAGAATGTGGTTATGCCACCGACCGGAGCCAGTATGACAGAAGAACAAATTCAGGATATCGTTGAATTTATTGAAAGTCTGAGCGAGTAAGAAGGAAGAGGAGCACAAAAAAAATGAACGAAAAGAAAAAAGTCAATTTCCTGACACTCGGTTTGGTGCGCGGAATCATCTTCCAGGTGGTTGGCGCGTTGCTCGGTATGGGATTTACGATGCTAATTCGCATTTTGATTGGATTGCCAGCGTGGAATGCCGAACCGGTGTGGGTGAGTGGTATGTTCGTCGGCGTAATCGCCTTCTTGATTGGCGTGGGTGCTTTTAGCGATTGGTTCAAATGGGCGAAGGGTGAAGAGACATCAGATCATCATAGCGCTGATCCGAGCCTGCCTGGCTGGGCGAAATATTATAGCATTTCGTTTGATCATAAAGTGATTGGTATTCAATATGGAATAACATCCATTTTGGTGCTTGGGCTAGCGGGAACTTTCGCGCTAATTTTTCGCACGGAGCTAGCCGCAGCAAAGATGCAATTTCTCGATTTAGGCACTTTCAATAGCCTGATCGGATTACACGGTATCGTCATGATCGCTGCGATCTTGCTGGGTATTGGTGCAATGTCTAATTATCTGGTGCCTTTGATGATCGGCGCTAGTGATATGGCATTCCCGCGTTTGAACGCCTTTGCTTTTTGGATCAATGTACCAGGAGCACTTTTGGTTGTCAGCAGCCTCTTCTTTGGTGGCTTTGATACCGGTTGGACTGCTTATCCGCCGTTGAGCGCACGCGCTCCTCTGGGAATGCAGATGTTCTTTCTGGGTGTATATGTCATCGGTCTCTCATCTATATTGGGCTCGCTGAATATTATCGTCACTACGATTAGAATGCGTGCTCCGGGAATGAATTACTTCAGAATGCCCATTTTTGTCTGGGCTTCGGTAGCAACATCCATCATCGGTTTAACTGCAACCCAGTTTATCGCTCTCTCTTTTCAAATGGTCATGTTCCAACGTTTGCTTGGCATGGGGTTCTTTGATCCCGGCAATGGTGGCAACGTAATCTTATTCCAGCATCTGTTTTGGTTCTATTCCCATCCGGCAGTTTATGTCTTTATCTTGCCTGGCTTGGGTATGATAAGTGAGATATTGCCTGTCTTTTCACGTAAGCCACTCTTTGGTTATAAATGGATTGCTTTGTCTTCAATGGCGATTGCCCTTGTAGGCTTCTTCGTTTGGGCTCATCACATGTTCACTTCTGGTATGGCGGAATACTTGCGCGTACCCTTTATGTATAGCACCATGCTTGTGGCTGTCCCAACTGGGGTAAAGTTTTTTAGTTGGACAGGAACTCTTTGGCGAGGAAAGATCAGTTTTCCAACACCAATGCTCTTTACCCTGGGTGCAATATCAGTTTTCCTTCTTGGTGGTCTGACAGGACCGCCCAATGCGACGGTTGCAACTGATCTTCACTTACATGACACCTACTGGATTGTTGGTCACTTCCACGCCACAATGTTTGGTGGATTTATGTTCCCCTTCTTTGCGGCAATCTATTACTGGTTCCCAAAGATAACCGGGAAAATGTACAACGAAGCAGCGGGAAAATGGCATTTCTGGTTGATGTTCCCAGCTTTCTACGTTCAATCACTGGGACAAATGCGCATTGGTTTATTAGGCATGCGACGCCGTATTGCCGATTACGATCCTGCGCTCAACTTTGATTTCTCTCATCTGATCATCACGATTGCGGGATTTGTGATCTTTACATCGGTGGTAATTTTCGTGGTCAATATATGGCGAAGTGTCAAACGTGGCGAGGTAGCTGCTTCTAACCCTTGGAATTCGCGTTCCCCCGAATGGCTGTTACCAACCCCGATTCCCGAACACAATTATGCAGACCATCCCTTTGAAGTAGTAGGTGAGCCTTACGATTATGGCTTGGAAGATGCCCCCTACATCAAGATGCCTTCTGCATCTGCGACGGACTGATTGGAGAAATCTCATGGAAGATAAGAAAAAACAAGCTTTGAAATTTGGCGTCACTGTTTTTATAATGTTGGCTGTATTAACTTTAGGCGAATATTGGGTTGCCATCGCTGGTGGGCAATGGTGGTACATTCTTGTTGGCATCGCCCTTCTGAAAGCCTGGTTTGTTATTCAGCACTATATGCACTTGCCCCGGTTATTCAATGAAGAGGAGAATCACTAATGGCTGCTTCTGTTGTGGATCGCACAAGCTATAAGTACAAATTGGGGACAAATCGCCTAGGTCTGTGGTTATTCATTCTCTCAGATGCGTTTGTCTTTGGCGGCTTATTAGTTTCCCGCTTTTATCTGATGGGTAATACCCGCCCCCACTTGGAACAAACCTTGGGGTTGGTTGTCACCGCAATACTGTTAGTTAGCTCATTCTTTATGAATCGTGCTGAAACAGCAATGGCTCACGGCGATCAGAAAACCTTCCTGCAAGGCACGTTGATTACCCTTGTATTGGGTGTAGTCTTCCTTGTCGGTGTCGTTGGCGTAGAATGGCAATTGGCTCCCTTTGGTCCCGGCGATGGTGCTCACGGAGCAATGTTCTATATGATGACAGGTATGCACGCTTTTCATGTATTGACAGGTGTGATCTTCCTGTGGATTGTCTATCGCAATGGTCGCAAGGGACTTTACACTGCCGAGAAACACTGGGCTGTTGAAGCCTGCGCAACCTACTGGCATTTCATCGACGTTGTCTGGATCTTCTTCTACCCGGCACTTTACCTGATCGGTACAGTAGTTGGATAGCCTTAATAACCAGTACACAGTAACCAGCAATATTGGTTACTGTGTACTGGGCACTCTTTTCAATGACTAAAATCCTCTTTCGACAATTACTCATAGGGTTGATGGTCGGCATCATTTTAGTTGCCGGTTTTTATTTTTTCGCCCAGCCTTATACTTATCAAGGCTCCTTTATTGAACCTCCGCTTCCTGCAGCGGATTTTTCTTTGAGTCGATCTGATGGCACGATCTTTCGGCTCTCTGACCAACAAGATAAACTGGTCTTGCTTTATTTCGGATATACTGCTTGTCCGGATGTTTGCCCGACAACATTATATGATCTCACCAAGGTTAAGACGCGCTTGGGCGAAGAAGATGCATCGAAAATTCAGGTTGTTATGGTCACTGTAGATCCAGAACGTGACACTTCTGATCTGCTCGAAAAATATGTGACAGCTTTCGACCCGCTTTTTATTGGCTTAAGTGGCAGCATGGAAGAACTGGAATCTATTTGGAGTAGCTATGGTGTTTATCGTAAGAGACAAGATAATACTGGCGCAACCGGTTACCTTGTAGATCACACAGCTCGTGTTTATGTTGTTGATGCAAATGGAAACTTGCGCTTGACTTTCCCCTTCGGGATGACTGCTGAAGCTATGGCAGATGACCTGGTGCACCTAATAGAGAGTAAATGAAAAGAACACAATGAGTAAAAAATTTCAATTATATAGAAAGCGCTTCATCGTAATGTTTTTTGTTGCGTTTTTATTTGTAGGTGTTATAAACGAAGGGGCACATATGTTGTTGAAAGAAAGCACGGATCGACCTCAAGAGACAGTTGAGATACTCATCCCCGCAGGGACGGCAGAGCGAGTGGAAGCTGGAGAAGCTGACCCGACGATACCTGCGGAGTTAACATTCGTGATTGGCGACACCTTGATGGTCACAAATGAAGATAATGTGCCTCACGAACTTGGCCCTCTGTGGATCCCCCCTGATTCTAGTGCCAGCCTTTTGATGGAAGATGCTAATAAATACACCCTGGGCTGTACTTTTCAACCATCGAAATATTTAAATTTTGACGTGCGCTCACGCACAACAGCAACCTCTCGAGTTCAAGCTTTTGCTTTGGCAACGCCACCTACAGCGATGTTTCTCTTTTTGTACAGTCTTTTGATCTTTCCTTTAAAGGTCACTGAAGAAGAAATAGCTGATATAAATATCCCAAATAAATAAATTTCTACATAAAAAAGGAAGAGAACGCATGAAAAACTTGCGTGCCTTATTCTCGCGTCAGTGGATCTTTGCGACTGTTTTGGTTCTCGCTGGAGTCGCTTTTTGTACACGTCTTGGGTTTTGGCAATTGGGTCGTCTCGAAGAACGTCGTGCTTTTAATGCACATGTTGAAGGTGTTTGGGCGATGGAGCCTCTAACCCTAACGCCTCAGTTGGAAGATGATTTAACCTTGCTGGAATATCGTGCCGTAATTGTGAACGGCACTTATGATTTTGAAAATCAGGTTGCCTTGCGGAATCGCTATTTCCAGAACGAATATGGCTATCATCTTCTCACGCCACTTCTTTTGGATAATGGTTCTGCTGTGCTGGTGGATCGAGGCTGGATTCCTGCCGACGGGAATGACACGCCTGCTGACTGGCGGAAATATGACCAGCCTGGACCGGTCACACTTCAAGGACAGATTCGGATCGGGAGCACCAAACCAGATGTGGGCGGCGTCCCCGATCCGGAACTTGCTTCGGGGCAAGAAAAACTCGAATTTTGGAATATCGTCAATCTTGAGCGTATCCGCCAGCAGTTGCCATATCCATTAATAACTATATTTGTTCAGCCTGATGTTGACCCAGAAGATAGCGAACCGCCAATTCCTTATCAGCCCGAAATTGAACTAACCGAGGGCTCACATCAGGGGTATGCGTTACAGTGGTTTACTTATGCTACTATTCTTTTTCTGGGGTACCCATTTTATGTACGCCAGCAGATAAAGGAGAACTTGTGAAATTTTCACTCTCATCATCATTTGCCCGTCTGACAACCTTTGTGCTGGCGGCTATCTTTCTTGTAACCATCGGTGGCATTCTCGTGACTATGAGCGGTGCCACAGAAGCTTGCACTGGTTGGCCCCTATGTCAACCGGAAGGCGTGCTGGGATGGATGCAGTTGCTGCACCGCGCTTCAGTTGCATTTGCTTGCGTGCTAATGTTTTACCTGCTTTTCCGCGCTTGGCGTGATGTACGCGATGATCGTGTTTTGCTACCACTCGCGACATTAACTGTGATCCTGTTTTTCTCGCAAATCTTTGTGGGCGCAATTGAAGTTACACGTGGTTTCCCGCGTTATTTGGCAGTTTTGCATGCCCTGACGGGAGTTGCACTTTGGACTGGATTATTGGGGCTTGTGATCGCTTCTGGATTTTTAGCGCGCGAAGTCGTGGCTTTTCCTCCACTGGATTTGCGCCAAAGAGCACGTGATTTTCTGACGCTAACCAAACCCATCGTTGTTTTGCTTCTGTTAGTCACCACCTACGCCGGTATGGTAGTAGGCGGTAAAGCCTGGCCCGTACTCTCTCTAACCTTCTGGACGATGCTGGGTGGCTATATGGCAGCTGGTGGCTCATCAGCCCTAAATCAGTATATAGATCGCGACCTGGATAAAAACATGCAGCGCACAGCCCAGCGTCCGTTGGCAGCAAGTCGTATGACACCTGCCGAAGGGCTTGCTTTTGGATTGGCGTTGTCGGTATTGAGTTTTTATATCTACGCTGGGTTTGTCAATTTGCTGGCAGCATTTTTATCTTTGGCAGGGATCATTTACTATGTGGTGCTATACAGTATTTTGCTTAAGAAAGCGACCGTCCAAAATATCGTGATCGGTGGAGGCGCAGGTGCTATCCCGCCACTGGTAGGGTGGGCGGCTGTTACGGGTAGCTTGAATATCCCTGCGCTATTTCTCTTTGCGATCGTATTTATGTGGACACCTCCACATTTTTGGGCATTGGCGATAGTGCGCAAAAAAGATTATGCTCGCGCAGGTATCCCGATGATGCCGGTTGTGCGGGGCGAAAAAGCAACGCGTTGGCAAATTCTGATCTATACATTGGAATTGGTTGCGCTAACGCTTTTGATGCCCGTCTTCAAGTTCACAGGTACGATCTACCTGGTTTCTGCACTGGTGCTGGGAGTGTGGCTCATCCATACTGCCTGGCAAGTCTGGCGGCAAGAAGGCAATCAGATCGCCTGGAAGATGTACCGCTACTCAAGTATGTATTTGGCGTTTATCTTTCTCGCATTGATGATAGATGCTGTGCAGTAAAGAAATTACTTTATGTTGATTAAAAATCTCTCTAGTCTTCATGGCCTGAGAGATTTTTTTTATAACGAGAATTATCTTTTTTTGAACCTAATCAAAGGTTCTCACGTAAGAAATGACTTTCCAGATTTGATCTTCAGTCAGTACAGTCTTCCATCCGACCATGGATGTCCCGTCTTTTCCTTCAGAAATTCTCCAAAACAGGAGTTCATCATCAGCCGTTTTGTGGAAGTCGGCCAAGATGGCTGGCGGAGGTATCAAAGATATTGAAGCGGGGCCATCTCCCAGCCCAGTCAAGCCGTGACAGGCAGAGCAGGTCTTTTCGTAAACAGTTTTTCCCTCAGTGAGAACATCAGAAGAACTGGCTAATGAGTTAGTTTTCCCCACATAACCAGAGGGTATAACCGAACCGGTTGTATCCTCGCTCGGTGCCTGTGTGTCGCCACAAGCTGAGATCAAAGTCATTAGCCCGATAGCAAAAATAAAGACGAAGTTCTTTTTCAAGAGATAAACTCCTCGAGTTAGTTTTTAGCCTTGACGCGATCTAAGTCGCGTAAGCGATGGATGGTGAAGACAGATAGCCCAAACAAGAGTACAGCGGTCAATTGATGAAAAAGCGCAAGCGAAATTTGAACATTACAGATCACAACCAGTACACCTAGCGTGATCTGTACGCAGCCTAGCCCTAGAATTATAAGTAAAGTATTCTTGATCTCTTTCGGGTAATTTCTTTTGTATGCTGAAAAAATCAGCAATAAAATGAAAAACAAAGCTATGAAAGCGGCCCAACGATGTGTAAAAACGATAGTTTGTGGGGACTGCAGCAGATTGCTTGCATTGCTGAATAAACCCGCGGGAACCCACTGACCAAACATCAGAGGCCAGGTATTTGAGATGTGACCAGCTTTTAGTCCGGCAGTGAAGCCGCCGTATGAAATTTGCAGGATTAGTATCACTATACTAATAGTTGCAAGTTTTGAAAGGGGAGACCACTTGGCTTTAATACTCTGGTCAGAAAACCCAAAACGATGCCCAAGGGCTACCCATAGACTTAACGCGAACAGGGTCAGGGCCAATAGCAAATGGAGTGTAAGGCGAATATGGCTGACCGCTGGACGATCAACTAAACCGCTGGCAACCATAAACCATCCCATAAAGGCTTGCCCAACAAAAAGCAATCCCATCACAATGTATATGCCAAATTCTTTGCGGGGAATAGACTTCTTGTATAAAAAGAAAAACGAAGGAATCAAGTAAAAAAAGCCTGCCAGACGGGCGATAAATCTGTGAGTCCACTCAATATAAAAGATACGCTGATATCCTTCCAGCGTCATACTATGGTTGACTTTTTGAAATTCTGGCGTTAATTGATATTTGCTGAATTCAGCCTGCCAGGCTGGCTCGCCGATCGGCGGAAATATCCCGTTGACGGGGTTCCACTCTACAATGGATAACCCTGAGCGTGTCAGACGCACAAAGCCTCCAAAAACTACCAGAAAGGCAACAACAAAAGCAAAGATGAATAACCAAATCATGACAGCACGATTTTTAGTTTTTGGCATAAAGACTCCAATATTTTACGGGGATTATAGCATGTAGCTGTGCATTATAAATGGCTCTATTTCTGTAAATTTCATAGCGCAGTTTTCAGCAGGATTGATGAATAAAAAACCTAATCTGATATTGGGAGCACAGGATCGCCAACCTTTGATAAAATTGTCGCCATGTCTCACATCATAAGAATTGCCACCTTGATCAATGCCAAGCCCGCCCAAGTGGAAGCCACCATCCGCTTGCTGGATGAGGGCAACACCGTCCCTTTTATCTCTCGTTATCGCAAAGAAATGACAGGTTCTCTGGATGATGAGCAAGTTCGCATTGTTGCGGATGAAATTCTGCGCCTGCGCGCGCTGGATGACAGGCGTGCTACCGTTTTGAAATCTATTGAGGAGCAAGGAAAGCTAACCGATAAGCTTCGTGTAGCACTCCTCGCTGCCGATACACTGACCGCACTCGAAGACCTTTATGCACCTTATCGCCCCAAGCGACGCACACGCGCAACGATGGCGCGTGAAAAAGGGTTGGAGCCTTTGGCAGAGTTGATTTTGACCCAATCACTAAGCGGCTCGCCCAAAGAAGCGGCAGCCGAATTTCTGGGCGATGATGTTCCTGATGTAGAAGAAGCCTTGCAAGGCGCACGCGATATTATCGCCGAGAGCATTAGCGATAACGCCAATGTCCGCGCCGAGACGCGTGAGAAGTCACTTAAATTTGCGACCTTGCGTGCAGAAAAGATCAAGGCTGCGCAGGATGAGCGCGGTGTTTATGAAAGCTATTATGCCTTTGAAGGACGTGTAGACCGTCTGCAACCTCATCAGGTTTTGGCGCTTTCACGCGGAGAAAAAGCAGGTATTTTAAAAGTGCGTGTCAAAATTACCGAGCGCGATTGGCTAGAAGCTGTACAACGAGAATTCTCCGAAGATATGCTCAGCCCCTTTGCAGATCAACTGGAAGAAGCCATGCAAGATGCCGCCTCGCGTTTGCTTTTGCCTGCCATCGAACGGGATGTGCGCCGCGCTCTCGCTGAAAAATCTGACTCTCACGCCATTCAGGTTTTTGCCACAAATCTGCGCGCATTGCTGGGCCAAGCGCCTCTTATTGGGCAAACAGTATTAGCCATAGACCCCGGTTTTCGAACCGGTTCAAAAGTTGCTGTTGTAGATGCAACGAGCAAATTGCTTGATACAGGCACTATTTATCCACACCCCCCACAAAAGAAATGGGGCGAGGCTCTTTCCCTCCTTGAAGAGATGATCAATCGTCATCACGTCACGCTGGTTGCGGTGGGTAACGGCACTGCATCCCGCGAAACAGAGCAACTCGTTGCCGAGCTAACGCGCAACGCGCCAGCCACCAAATATCTGATCGTCAACGAGGCGGGCGCGTCAGTTTACTCTGCTTCTCCGCTTGCGCGCGCAGAATTCCCTGATCTAGATGTCTCCATTCGTGGCGCGGTTTCAATCGCGCGTCGCGCTCAAGACCCCTTAGCTGAGTTGGTCAAAATTGACCCCAAGTCGATTGGCGTGGGTATGTATCAGCACGATGTGAACCAAAAAGATTTAGGGCATGCTTTAGATGGCGTGGTCGAGTCGGTTGTCAATCAGGTTGGGGTGGACGTGAATACAGCCAGCTCGGCATTGCTGACACATGTCGCGGGCGTTGGTACGAAACTTGCCGAGCGTATTGTTGCTCAACGAGACACAGAGGGTGTTTTCAAAACGCGAAAATCTTTGCTTAAAGTGTCTGGTTTGGGCGCAAAAGCTTACGAGCAATCCGCGGGATTTCTGCGGATTCGAGATGGGGCGAACCCGTTGGACGCATCTGCCATTCACCCGGAGTCTTATCCTATAGCGGAGGCAATTCTGGGTCGCGCTGGGATTTCGCCTGCTTCCGTTATCGAAGAACGGATTGCCGCTCTCGAAGCACTGGCCGCTAAAATCTCCCCCGAAGAACTATCCAAAGAATTAGGCTGTGGGCTGCCCACGCTAAACGATATTCTCGAACAACTGGTGCGCCCGGGGCGTGATCCCCGCAGCGATGCACCTGCCCCGATTTTGCGTTCCGATGTGCTCAAAATGAGTGACCTCATAGAGGGCATGAGCCTAAAGGGCACGGTTCGTAATGTGGTTGATTTTGGCGCATTTGTGGATATAGGCGTGAAGCAAGATGGCTTGCTGCATAAATCGAAAATCCCCTTTGGTACGACGTTGAAAGTTGGCGATATTCTTGATATTGAGATCTTGAAGATCGAAGCTGAGCGTGGCAGGATTGGGCTGGGGTGGTCTAAGTAAAGATAAAATTAAACCTAAAAATCTTCTCAAAACACAAAAATAGCCCTGCAATCAGCAGGGCTATTCTATTACTTTAGCTTGTTAGTTAATTGTTCAGGCTAATTTCTAAAGGCTAGCGCAAATATTCTCGCAATCGCTTGGTCAGCGAGACGGCATCCAGCCCTAAAACTGAGAGCAACTTGTCGCGTCCATCTTCGCCAGCCACAATATCGACATTCTTTTGGGGAACACCTAAAACATTTGCTAGGAGTGCGGTTAAAGCCTTGTTATCTTGCCCGCCATTAGGCGCGGCAGTCACGTGAACTTTTACAGTGCCGTCTTCCATTATCCCGACCACTGCATCTCGGCTTGCTTTCGGCGTCAGCCGTACTGCTAGTGCAGAACCAACTTTTCCATCGTGGAGTTTATATTTCCGTGAAGTCATGAAATCACCTCAACTAATGCGGTAATGCGGATAAGAAATTAATCAACGCCCAAGCCAATGTTCTAACCAAAAAATATAAAATCAAAGGACTAAGATCAAACATTCCTACGAGCGGCACAACCTGTCGAATTGGCATCAGCATAGGATTAATAATTCGACCAATACTTTCTCGCACCACGTGGTACGGGGGAAGAAAATACGACAATATCACCGAAAGAATGATTAAAAGGATAAGTAATTGCGCAAGAACATTGACAAAAGCGATCAGTATTTCAACAATCATAAAATTCTCCTGGATCAAATTGGACGTGCGCCCAAGATGGCTTGCCCGACCCGAACATAAGTTGCTCCTTCTTCAATGGCGACGCGGAAATCTCCGCTCGTCCCCATGGACAATTGCTCCCACTTCACTTGCGGATACTGAAGAGAAAGGTAGTCCCGCAACTCGCGTAACTGACGAAAGTAAGGGCGAGCCAGTTCAGCATCTTTGAAAAAGGGAGGCATGGTCATTAAGCCTTGCACATCGAGGTTTTCAAAAGTTAATATCTCCCCGATCTCAGGGAGAAAATGATCCCAATTCAATTTATCAGAGGCCTGCCAGCCAGATTTACTAGCTTCGCCGCTGATATTAAATTCCAGTAAAACGGGCAACTTTCGTCCAAACTCGGCAGAAAATCGATCCAGGCGGCGAGCCAATTTCAAATTATCAAGGGAGTGTAAAAGAGCAAAATGTTCAGCCACCAAACGCGCCTTGCGGCTCTGTACATGACCGATCATGTGCCATTCTACCTTATTTTCAGCCCCCAAGGCTTGCTTTTTGCTTACAGCCTCTTCAGGGTAATTTTCCCCCAAAAGTTCTACTCCGGCAGCAAGCGTGGCTCTTAAGATAGAAAGCGGTTGTTTTTTTGTTACGACAAGCAATTTGATCGAATCAGGGTTGCGCCCAGCACCCCGTGCGGCTTCGTCAACTTCTTTCTGAATGGCCTGATAGCGAATACGAATGGACTTGGCTAGGGTATCAACTGGCACGGTTTTCTCCTGCGATATTTGTGATGCTATATTTTACTCCTTTAGAGCAATCAATGCACCAAAGCGGCCTGTTTTCCCCTTTTCTCCACGATGGGAGAACCAATCTGCCGGGTTACACATCGTGCAAATTTCGGCGGTTTCAATCTTGGTAACCCCGGCTTTTTCCAGTTGAAGACGATTGGCTGCCCAAAGATCGAAATGTCTGCGTTCGCCAACGCGCGGTAAAAGTTTCTCGGCATCTGCACCAAAAGCAGCTTGTACCTGTGAGATCACTTCGTCGCCGACTTCGTAATGGTCAGGCCCTATAGCGGGACCTATCGCAGCGTGGATATCTTCTAGTTTGGAGTTATAGCGCTCTTGCATAGCTTTTACTGCTGCTGTAGCGACACCTTGCACAGTTCCCTGCCAGCCAGCATGTGCCAAGCCGACCACGTTCTTTTTTGTATCCACAAAAAGAAGCGGCGTGCAATCCGCGAAACGCATGTAGAGTGTGATCTCGGGGCGGTCTGTGAAGATCAGGTCTGCTTTGTCTTCGTGCGAGTTGGGGTGACGTGGCTCAAGGGCAAAAGATGCTCTTGTCCCGTGAACCTGCCAAACGTCAAAAACGGATTCAGGATCACGTCCTATTATTTCAAATACGCGAATGCGATTTGCGCTTACGTGTGCAGGATCATCCCCTACGGATCCGCCTATGTTGAGGGAGTTCCAAGGCGCGGGGCTAAGGCCACCTTGCCGTGTGAAGATAGCGTGAGTAACTGTAGAGGGGAGGTTTGCAAACTGAAAATAGCGTAAGCCGTTTTTTTCAATGAAGGGCATTTTTAGTCTCGGGCGTTGATGATGGCAAGTTTCTTGATGAAGAGTTGGCGGGTTTCGCGCATACTCTCCTCGACATAGGGGATGCCAAACCAGGCAGTCGAGAAGCCAAAGAGAAAGCCTGTAAATGTGCGCAAAAATGGCGTACTTTCACGATAGGGGAGTATTTCTGCGAGGAATGGCAACTCAAATTGGCTGATAAGTTGAGAAAATCCATCGAAGCCAATGAAGCCGAGACCGATGAGTACCCAGGCTGCCCAATGCAAAGGCGGGATTCGGCTTCCTGTAAGGGTGAAGATGATGGCAAATAGAAGCATGGCGGCATAGATGGCGATGTCTCGTTCGCAAAGCGCCATTTTGTAACCCACGCCTTCTTCGCCTTGATAGTTACGCGCGGCGAAACGAGCCTCGCTGTTTCCTGCGTGGAGATGCGTAATGCCCGTGGCTGTCTCAAAATCGAGAAGGCCAGTTTCTTCGCCGGTGAGACCGGTTTCCGAAAGGGGATAATAAGGCTGATCTCCAAAAAGAAAGAAGGAGCGGAAGCCAAATTGGTGACAGAGCGGGCTATACATTTTGTAAATGATATTTGCTGGCGTGGTTGCGCCAGCATTCTTTAAAACAGGTGCTAAAATCGGCAAGCCGACATATAAGAGCAATGAAAGAATAACAAGCAACATATAGCGTCGTGAAAGCCAGTAGGAGAATTTATCGGAGCTGCTAAAGGTTGCACCGCGCTGAACGCCTTTTTGATAACGCTCGTCACCGACTTTCTCAAGCTGTTTTTGACGATCAATTGCTGCGCCTATCGTCATGGCAAGGTCTTGTTTTTTGATCGGTGCTTTGAGTACGTAGGGGCCAATTTCGACAACGGGGATGCTCTCGCCGTAAGCTGCGATGAGTGCAGGGTCGCTATCGATATCTATCTCAGCAAGGCGATGTGGGTATTTTTCCTGCAAAGAAGCGAGATCGGCTTTGGTTTCGTCGCAAAGGTGGCAGTTTGTACGCGTGTATAAGGTTAGATTAATCATTGATCAACTATTCAATTCCTATTAGGCGCAGATTTTTTTCTAATTGTGACGGCGGTATCTCGCCGAGATAAATCGCGCGGATAATGCCATCTTTATCAACAAAAATACTGGTTGGGTATCCGCTGAGTTGATAATGATCGCCAATTTCAAAGTCATAGTCTAGCAAGATCGGAAAGCTCAAGTTCTCTTTTTGGACAAAAGTTTCAACATCTGCCAAGCGATCTCCCTCATTGATGCCGATCACAACGAGATTATCGGCGCTGTGTTTTTGGTAGCTCTCTTCGAGCAGGGGCATCTCCGCAAGACAGGGATAGCACCAGGTTGCCCAAAAATTAATTAGAACGGGTTTGCCGCGCAAATCTGAAAGGCTGAGGTTCTGACCACTTAATGAGGGTAAGTTGAAATCAGGCGCGAAACCTCCGTTACGTACTGAGGGAGATGAAGCGGGCAGGTTGAGAGCAAAATAGACCAATCCCAGCGCAGCGATTGCGAGTATGCACAGCACAACCGCAACGCCGAGAATGATCCAGAGCAGGCGGGACGAATTTATCTTATCCAAAACTATATTTTATAGCCCGAAATCGACGAAAGTACCGTAGCGAGCGAGTAACTCAAAGGTGCCGGAGAAAAGCATGATGCCGACAATGACGAGGACGACGCCCATGGCGATCTCGACATAGTGCATGGCTTTGCCGTATTTGCGCAATGCTGTGCCAACCCAGCCAATACCGAGTGCTGCAACGAGGAAGGGGATTGCCAAGCCTGCTGAGTAAGCTGTGAGCAAAGATGCCCCTTGCCCCACATCGCCGCCGTTGATAGCGAGAGTCAGGATCGCGCCTAAAACAGGACCGACACAAGGAGACCAGCCTGCTGAGAAGAAAACGCCTAGCAGTACAGATGAAAGATAGCCCCATTTCTGGTCAGGAATGGACTGCACACGCGTATCATACTCAAGGAAGGGAATGCGATAAACGCCGATCATGTGCAAGCCGAAGATGATAACGACAATGCCACCGATCTTTGCCAACCAAATGCGGATATCGTAAAGGAAGCCGCCAAAAGCAGATGCAGCTACACCCAAAAGGATGAAAACTATACTGAAGCCAAGGACGAAAGCCAGCCCGTGCGTAAATGTGACGAATTTATTATTTTCGCCGCCTTCACCACCGGCAGCGCGTCCGCTCAGGTAGCCAACATAGGCTGGCACGAGCGAAAAAACACAAGGGGAGAGAAATGAAGCCAAGCCAGCAAGAAAGGCTAAGCCAAGCGTAATATTACCGAAATCCATTGAAATACCTCACTAAAAATTTAAAAAGTGCGTTTTACAACATCGACCTTTGTCCCATGATCGGGCCAAGTGAGACTAGCTTCGCTCTCATCGAGAGAGACATACGGTGTTGTCCAACGCCAAATCCATTTTGCGTCGGGCGCCTTCGTGTTCACACAACCATGTGAGCGGCGTGTACCAAAGTCGTTATGCCAAAAAGCAGCGTGAATCGCGATCCCGTCGCCGTTCATAAAGAAAGGCCAACCGACTGCGGGCGTATCATAGCCGGAACGACCCTCTGTTGATGATGCCCCCATCGGAATAGAGAGTAATTTGCGGTGTGGGTTATATCCACCGGCAGGCGTACGATAACTTTCACTATCATAGCCTGTAGAAACACGACAGAAATAGACTTCCTGTTCCCCTTCAAAACAAGAAAGAGTCTGATAGGTGGTATTCACGACAATTTTCTTTTGAAGCGGGTCTATATCAGGGCTAATGGGCGCAACGTCTTCGGGGGTAAGTTGATATAAGCCAGTTGCGTCTACCCAAAATAGGTCGCCATAACCATAGCGTTCATTACAACGATACATGACCTGTCCCGCTTCGGTCGTCATAATCTGATCGATCCAAATAACCTGCCCATAATACAAACGTGGCGTAAACCCGATGGCAACCGCATCCTTATACCAGCCTGCTCGCGCAGGTGGATTAGCGATGATCAAATCGACATAAGGGACTGTTACTTCCGCCCAAAAGCCAGCTTTTCCATCAGGAATCGCCGCCAAGGGAATGTTTGGAAAATTCCGCACTGGTTGTAGATCAGGCTCGTAAACATAGCCTTCGGGGGTCTCAACCCAGCGTTTGCTGATCGATTTGGCCGCACCAACCACTTCACGCTCCCAAACCACGAGTGCATCTTCGGGGAGCTCACGAACTGTCGCAGCAGCAGGGTGCGGCTCAGTTTTCACCGGCGTTGCGTAGTAATTTGGGAAAACTGAAACACGCCCCAGGATTTCGCCTTCGGGGAAATCGAGCTTGCCAGCGGGAAGTAACCCTTCGAAGCGACGGAACGCCAGTGCCCCCAGGCTTGCCCCCGTTAGTTTAAGAAAATCTCGTCGAGAAAATTTTGTCATTTGATTTTACCTTCAACAAATGCTGCTTGGAATGTCGCAAGGATACCATAAAGAAATGAGCGAAAACTGAGAAGCGCAAGAAAATTATGCCTCCAAAAAAGCATCCAGTGCACGCCGGCAATCCTTGCTCACGCGATGCCCAACATCTGCCTCACAAAACTGAATTTGTGCACCGGCTTCATCAAGCATTTTAAGCGAAGCACGTCCACGCTCGAAAGAGACTAACTCATCCTGCGTGCCATGTGCCCAAAAACAGCGGATATTCTTGAGCAAACCTGGGCGCAAAATGGCATCTACACCTTCGGGGATAAAGCCTGCCAGCACAGCCATCTTGTATATGCGGGATGGGTATAGCGCGGCAAGCGTTGTTGCCAGCGCACCGCCTTGACTAAAGCCGATCACGTCAAAAGTCGTAGATGATATGGAAAGGGTATCAGACCATTCGTCCACGAGCGAGACGAGCGCATCCCCCGCAAGTTGCAGTTCTTCACGGGTTGGCGATCCCCATGTGCCGGGCTTCATCTCGCGCCAGGAGTAGCCGCCTTTATCCTTAGGAGCCAAATAAGGTGCACGCGGTGCAATGATCGCGTAATTTGGCGGGGCATTGCGCATAAACGCCCACATTGAGTTTTCGTCACCTGTCCAGCCATGCAAAAGAAGCAGAACGCGGTCAGCGCTTTCATCCACTTGGCTGACGCGAAATGTCCAGCCGAATTGATCCAGAACGGTGCTCTTAGTCTCGATTTGCAAGTTTCACAACCCAATTTAGTAATAGCATCAATAAGATAATTATAAGAATCGGCGCAAGACCGATCAGCAGACAGCTCAAGCCCATAATGGCTGCGCCTTTACCGTATATGAAGTAGATCAAACCATCGCCGACGATAAAGAGCACAAGCAGCGCGCCCACGCCTAATTGGACGTTGGTTTGCTTCGCATACTTACGTAAATCACGGCTCATTTTCTTTTCCTTCCGAAAAGTCGATTGAAAAGACCCTTTGAGTTTTGCATTACACGTTCCAGATCAGGCAAAACAGCTTCGGTAGCTTTTTCGCCCAAGCGTGCGATGTCTGCCACGATAACCTGATCCAGCAAGCCGATTTCAGATACCGCCGGGCGGACGAGAACATCGGGCGGCTCGATTTTTAAACGCAGTTCAGTGATCGCCTGATTGCTCATATCCACTGATTGTAAAAAGATATTCATTGCCTGCGCAACATTCAAACGTGTAATACGCCTGATAAATGAGTCAGGTATCACGGAGGGGAGCGCCATTGGCAGATGATGCGTCGTTGGCACAAGCGGCGAAGAAAGCGCAACCGCTATAACAGGCAATTTCGGCGCCAAGCTGCGTGCCAAAGAAACAGGAACTGGATTCAAAACGCCACCATCTACCAGATGGCGACCTTCTGTTTTATAGGGAGGGAAAATACCGGGCACAGCAATACTTGCCAGGACTGCATCTTTGAGCCTTCCTGAAGACAAAGTTACTTCGCAATTGCAATTCAGATCGGCAGCAGTCAACGCACATGGGATGCGCGTATCAGCAAAAGTTTTCTCGCCAAGCATTTCATCTAGCCATGCGCTGACTCGGCCCAGCCCCAGCAAGCCCGGTTGTGCGTGTAAACCCAGCTCGTATAATTTGCTTTGATCTACTTCAGAAAAGATATTTTCAATCTCAACAGGAGAATATCCGGCTGCGTAGAACGCCGCAATCAAACCGCCAATGCTCGTGCCGGCTATGGCAGCTATTCGATACCCCTCAGCTTCCAAACGACGCAAAACACCGATATGCGAATTCCCCTTTGCCCCACCGCCGCCTAATGCGACAGCTATTTCTTTCATAAGAAAACCTGCTTTCCTGTTTTATTTCTAACAGAAAGCATTATACCCGTGTGCTAGCGTTCGGCGCAAAAGAGGCGCCCTTTCTGTGCCAAAATATTACCGAAGACCTAGTGGATGAAACACATAAAAAGCATCTCCATGTTACAATCGCAACGTGAATATTAAAATCGTTGCCACCAATCGCAAAGCGAAATTTGAATATTTCCTGCACGAAGAATTTGAAGCTGGAATTGCCTTAAAAGGTTCCGAGATCAAGTCAATTCGCGCCGGACAAATAAGTATCAAAGAAGCCTATATTCGTGTTACTGAGAGCGAAGCTTGGCTCATGGAAGCTTATATTGCGCCCTACGCCGAAGCCAATCGCTATAACCATGAGCCACGACGCCCGCGTCAGCTTTTATTGCATAAGAGAGAAATTCGTAAACTCAGAGATTCCACCCGTAAAAAAGGTCTCACTGTCATAGCTACCAAGGTTTATCTCAAGGGTGGGCGTGCAAAAGTAGAGATCGCTCTGGCGCGCGGTAAAAAATTACACGACAAACGCCAAACGATTGCCAATCGAGAGATCGAGCGTGATCTAAAACGTCAAATGCGAAACAGGGAATAAAAATGAGCGCATCTACCATAGGGCAGATCAACCTCCTGCCTGAGCACGAGAAGCGGGAAATCTATCGGCGCATTATCCCCACAGAGCTGATGGAGCACTTCAATCTCAGCCCTTATTTTACTGACATCCAAGGCCGCTCACTGCTTGAGTTAAAATGCAAACCTGGCAGCACCAGTGTTGAGCTTTCCCTCTTTCACGAATACGGCTTTCAAGATCCGGTTCTCTACGGACATCTAACCGATACGATGAACGGGCAGATCCATATTTTGCTTTACATTTTGAATGATCCCGCTTCGCCGCGTTTTGATGTGGATGTGATGCCGGATGGAGAAATGACCAGGTTCGGTACATTTCGGCGTAACCTCGAAGCGGAGCGGAACGCCCTCCAATTTGGCTTGGCTCCGGGGCAAATTCGCAGTGGACTCGGGCTCCTGACATCTGCTACCAACGCTTTTGAGCATTTTGTCGAAAGCCTCGGGCATGATATATATTTTGTCGAGCCGCTTTATTACCATAATGCGATCATCTTCGAGCGTTACGGGTTCGCCTATCAGGTCGGCAAAAAGCTGATGGAACGGATTCAAGCCGAATTCACGAGCGAATCGGAAATATCCAAAATGCTGGACGGCAGCTCAGATTTCCGTCAACCCGAAGCGCGGGAAAGCATCCGCTTGCGCTCTTGGGCGATCCACGACGGGATTTTGGGTGAGCCTTTTACGAATGTAACAATGTATAAACATGTGGGCAAAGCAACAGGAACCAATACTGCCTTAGGAATGCACTGGTAAGCAAATCCGGCTCCCACAAAGGAGCCGGATTTGTTTTAGGCTATTACTCTAGAAACTTAATCTCTAGGCTTCAGAAGTCCCCAACGTCCTGCCGCGAGATAAAGGATTTCAAGAATTAAATCTTCATATGTGATGCCATCTGCTGCAGCCTGAATGCAGAGATCGCTATAACCGGGGGTCAAGCCAGGTAGAGGGTTGATCTCGATCAGGCAAGGATTTTCATCGGAATCAAGCCGAATATCCACGCGCGAAACGTCCAATGCGCCTAAAAGACGATGGGCGCGCAGAGCTAAACGCCGCATCTTTTTTGCCAGTTTTTCATCCACATCAGCAGGACAAAGATATTCTGGTGCACCATCTTCTCCCAATTGTTGTGCTTTGGCAGCATGGCTGTAAATCCCTGGTGTAGCGGATTTTGCTGTATTCAACTCAAGAATAGCCAAGCGATGAAAACCATCTTTGGCGTACCATTCTGGATGGCGACTAAAGCGTTTGGCATCGGGTCTGCCGATTTGACCCACAGTGAATTCTCGCCCTGGCAGATATTTCTCTACAAGAGCAGGCTGCTTATAAGTTTGGATGATGTAATTGGCACGTTCGCGTAAATCAGCTTCGTTTTCAACTCGCGCTTTCATATCGACACCCATCCCCGTTCCTTCGCTGGACGGTTTTACAAAAAGCGGAAATTTAAGTTCAGGGCGCAGTCGCTCATCACCATAGATAAATTCCTGAAATGAGCCAACTGGCAGATTGCGATCTCGCCAGATTCTTTTCGTTAGAGTCTTATCCAAGGCTATCGCGTTGGTCAACACTCGTGAACCAGTATAGGGGGTTTTTAACATCTCTAACAAAGATGGTACCTGGGCTTCACGTGCATCCCCGCCTAGCCCTTCGGCGATATTGAAACAAATATCAGGTTGGTATTTCTTTAAGGCGTAGGGCAAATCTTCATCTGCCGCGATAAAGACTGTTTCATGCCCATCTGTCTCAATAGCTGCCTGAATGGATTTGATCGTGTCGATATGATCAAAATCCGCATAAGCATCGGGGGGCACGTCGGCTGGGCGTGCCTGATTTTCATCTTTGATATTGGCTAAAACAGCTACACGCCACTGCTTTTTCTCTTGCTGAACTGCCTCGGACATTTTTACTCCTTACAGAAGGGTACTGGGTGGTTTTTGCATTAAGATTCGAGATTATACAATCTTATTTTCTAAAAGAGAATGTTTTTCAGTGTCATCAAAATCTATTCAATTTATCCTCTGCCAAATTACGCATCAAGACGGTAAGTATGATACGCGTTTTCGCAGGGGTTTCCCCATGCAATGTGCATCTCACGTGTCGTCAAATCCATAACCAGCGCATTGATAGTCTTTTCGGTATCCAGAAGATTATCTTCTCCAAAATCATGTTTACAAATGGAATTGGGGTAATTAACATGGTCACGTTGAATACCCTGGAGCGACGCTACTGTATGATCTTGCGATTGACTCAACAAGCGCAGTGCCCGAAAATAACGGATTCGAGATGAGATCAACTCCTCCGGATTATGTTCTATTTTTTGCATATTTGCTGAGAGGTAGTGATTCGTATGAACGATATATCCATCTTTGTTATAAATAATGTTGAAGCGTCTGGCAGATACTTCGACACTGTATATTTCTCCGCTTTCGTGAGCAATGACATGATTATAACCCGCCGCACGATGCTGAATAAGCGCGTGATGAATCGCCCCGCCTGGCGTTTTAGATGCTAATACAGCACGAGAAAGAATAATGCGAGGAATACCAATGCGAGAATCATTTGGATGCACGGAATTGATTAGTTGAGCAATCCCGTAGGCATTCATCCCTACATTGGGAATTAATCCACCGTACGTCATAGCAAGATAGGCAGGGTCATCTTTTGGCTTGGCGTGGATCACAAAAACATCGTCTTCTTCATCTGGTACCCAATCTTCATTATGCGCAGCCAAAACATGACCATCGGCAGTGCATTGTTCATTTACAGCCATACTCGTACAACGCGTTAGATGCAAGGCATCTGTAGTAACAGCCTCCATTACGTTCAAGACCACCACTTCATCAAAAGGAATATTAGCACCTTCAGCAATCCCTTGCATTTCCTCTACATATTGAGGATAGCTTTCTTGTGCAAAAGGCAGGTATTTACGTGCTTGGATTTGTGCCCCTTCCCAAGTTAATCCAAGATCGTTGTAAGCCTGCTTAAATAATTTACGAGCTGTCTCTACGCTTTTCTGGATATTTGAGCGGCGCGCTTCGCCGATTTGTCGTCCCATTTCCCGATGTGTTCCTGAAATGCAAAGCAAAGGAGGTGGGCTGGAATGAATTGGGGTTTGAAAATTTCTTTTTGTTGTTGACATTTTTTCCTTTAGATAAGAGAAGTACAAATTCTCACTGAATATACTGCAAAAAATGTGCTGCCAAACTCAGGAAGATAAAAAAGCCCATACTATCTGTGGCTGCAGTGACCAACACTGAAGAAGCCAAGGCTGGGTCAATGCCGATCTTCTCTAAACCCAAAGGAACGGCTATGCCGACCAGTGACCCTAAACTTAAGTTTGCAACCAAAGCCAAACCTAAGACAAGGCTCAGATAAAGATTACCGCGCCAAAGATAGACCCCAAACGCAACGACCGAACCGACTGCCAGCCCTAAAAGAAACCCCATATATAACTGGCGAAAGATGATCCTGCGCTGCGAACGTGAGCTTACGCGCTCCAGTGCAAGCGTGCGCACTGCCATGGCAACATTCTGGCTGGCAGTATTGCCTCCCTGCCCGGCTACCACAGATTGGAATAATGCCAGCACCGCTGCCTGTGCGATGATTTGTTCATAATTGCTAATTACCCATGCGCCAAAAAGTGCCGTGATCGTGTTCAGGTATAGCCAGGGCAAGCGCCCCTTGAGCTGTTTCCAAACAGAGCTATCAGGGTCAAGATCGCTATCGGAAACATTTGAAAGACGATAGATATCCTCAGTGGCTTCTTCTTCAAGAACATCCACAATATCGTCATAGGTAATGACGCCCATGATGATATTGTCTTCATCCACTACAGGGATTGCGGCAAGATCATAATGTGCCATCGTGCGCGCACACTCTTCTTGATCGATGCCTACTGTAACCGAGAGAACGTCTGGATCCATGATGGTTTTGATGAAACTCTCAGGGTTTGTCAAGATCAGCGTGCGCAAATTGACCACCCCGCATAACTTCTTGTCATCATCAACCACGAAAAGATAATAAACATCATCTGCGTCTGGACTCCAGCGCCGAAGGGCTTCGACTGCATCTCTTGCGGTCATCATCGGGCGCAATGCGAGGAAAGCAGATGTCATCAAACCGCCCGCGCTTTCGTCGGGGTAAATGAGAAGAGGGCGCAACCCATCTGCATCATCCAGGCGTGCCAAAACATCCTGTTTTTGCTGCTCTGTTAAGTCGCCAAGCAAGTCAACGGCTTTGTCTGGCTCCATCTCGTCCACAATGCGAGCGATAGTGTCAATGGGCAGGGAGGATGCCAGTTTCGCAGTTTCAGGGTCATCCATGTCTTCAAGGATGTCTGCTGAATAGGAGAGATCAAGCTTGGGGAGCAACTCTCTTTGTTCTTCATCTTCTAACTCTGAAAAAAGCCTTGCCTGATCAGGTCCGCGCAAAGCTTCGATCATTTGGATCGCGGAATCAAAATCATCGCGCTCAAGCGCGTCTTGCAGGACGGTCAATAATTCTTCTGCATTAAAGATCATGAGAATACCTTTCAAACTCCCCCAGAGCGATAAGACAATAATCTACCCTAAGAGAGCATATAGAATGGACGCTTTTCGCGCCCGCTAGAACTAGGGACAGATTCGTCGTTCATTTTTTTCCTTTGTTTATGCTTTATTTAAGTTACACCATGATTCTAGCGACTAAGTGAAGCAGCGTCAAGCTATTTGCGCATGGTAAAATTGTGGACTTTTATCTTACCCCATTAACTCATAGAAAAACGGAGTTTGTACATGAAACAAGCTGATCACATCTTTAAAAACGCTCTTATTCTTACAATGAATGAAAATCTCGATCAATATGATCGTGGCGCTATTGTTATCAGCGACGACAAGATCATTGCTGTAGGGCTTGAAGAGGAAATACTCGATACTTATGAAGCCGCTGATATGATCGACTGTGGTGGAAAAATCCTGATGCCTGGCTTGGTCAATGCGCACACTCATGTCCCGATGACGCTTTTGCGCGGTCTCGCTGATGATCTGCGTTTGGATGTCTGGCTAATGGGGTATATGATGCCTGTTGAGCGAGAATTCGTTACGCCTGAATTTGTCCGTTTGGGAACAAAACTTGCCTGCGCGGAACTGATCCGCAGCGGCGTGACCAGCTTTGCCGATATGTATTACTTTGAAGACGATATTGCCGAAGTGACCGCCGAAGCCGGAATGCGTGCGCTCTGCGCTCAATCTGTAATGAAATTCCCTACGCCGGATTCTGCATCCTATGAAGATGCACTGGTTTATACACGCGCCTTTATCGAACGCTGGAAAGACCATCCCCTCATTGTGCCGGGTATTGCTCCTCACGCTCCCTATACGTGCACGCCTGAAATTCTGCAAGCCTGCGCCGCGCTGGCTGTTGAATATGATGTGCCCATTCACACGCATCTGGCTGAGACCAGCTTCGAAGTTGAGACTATGCGCGAGGCAGAGGGTATTCCTGTTATCCCTTATGTTAAAAAACAAAATCTTTTCGATGCAAAAGTGCTTGCCGCGCACTGTGTCCATATTGATACAGGCGAAATTCGCACCTTATCACACGCCGGAGCGGGCGTTGCGCATAACCCATCGTCGAATATGAAACTGGCTTCAGGTGTCGCGCCTGTGCAAAAGATGCTTGATGAGAATGTTAGCGTTGGGATTGGCACGGATGGACCCGCTTCAAATAATGATCTCGACATGTTCAAGGAGATCCGCTTGGCGGCATTTATCGCAAAGGGATTTAGTGGCGACCCGACCGCCGTTCCAGCTGCTACCGCGCTAACAATGGCTACTCGTCTCGGGGCGCAGGCGCTTCACTTCGGAAATCTGACCGGGTCACTGGAACCGGGCAAACGCGCCGACCTGATCTTGGTAGACATCTTCCAGACGCATAACGCGCCCCATTTCCGACGAGATCCGAATAATGCTTATGTTCAACTGGTTTATGCTGCAAAAGCTACTGACGTCACCGATGTGATGATCAATGGTGCTTTCGTCATGCGAGAACGCGAACTACTCACGCTGGATGAAGTTGCGCTAATGAAAGAAGCCCAGATATATGCTGAAAAAATTGATGACTTCCTGCTTGAGCGTGAACAATCGCTTTTCTCGAAGCTGGTTGCTTTAGGCGGGTCAATGGAAGAGGAATCCTTCGAGGTGCAGACAAAGGTCAAGATTGCCTCGCAAGTTGACGTCCTAGCTGCGATAGCGGCTTCAGATCTCGAAATTATGCGTTCGCGCCGTTATCGTGAATATGATGTTTACTTCTCCTTCGATGATCCATCTCAGGGGCGCATACGTTATCGTGAGGATGAATTCATTGATGCGAAGGGGGATGTTAAGGATGTCCGTGCACGCCTGACGCTGATCGGGCAAGCTAGTAAAGAGGAGTTCAAAAAAGATGTGTTACTCTCACGCAGCCGCTACCTTGCGCCGGCAACCAATTCACTGCGTTTTTATCGGGAATACTTCAAGCCAATATCTGAACAGGTCATCCAAAAGGAACGTTTGCGCTGGCTTGTTAAATTCCAGGGGACAGAGTTTTTCATCAACTTTGACCAATTCGACAAACCCGACTTGGGCAACTTCCTAGAGATCAAGACGCGCACCTGGAGTCGCAGAGATGCTAAACGCAAGGCTGAACAGGCTTCAGAATTGCTCGAAAGCCTTAATCTTGGTGAACAAAAAACAATTACTGATGATTATATAGAGATAGTTTAAAAAAGAATGCTCCCGCCAAGAGGTGGGAGCATTTTAGGAGGTAGGCGAATGGCTAATTTTCTAAAAGGTATTCTCAAATTCATCGCGACCTTGGCTGCAATGCTTTTTGTTATTACGTTGGTTCTGAGTTTCTTTTTATATAGTGTCGAAAATAGCGCTTTCAATGCAGAAACCTATAAAAAGGCACTCAAAGACGAAGGTATTTATGAGCGTCTTCCCGCTGTGCTGGGCGATCAATTGGTACTTATGGCAGCCGGTCAGGATTGCGAGGCAAACCCGGTTACATGTGGATTTGAAGAACGAAGCCCTGCGCTCGAATCTTGTCTTGAAGATGCACTTGGCAGCGAGGCATACCAAACCCTTGCTTTTAATGAACGGACTCCAACAGATGCAGAAATAGCAAGGATGACTCCTTGTTTTGATGCGCATGGCTATCCGGAGTTAGAAGGCGAAGGGAATGAGCAACTCGCGCTCTTCAAAAATCTGACGGCAAAAGATTGGGAGATTTTACTCACCGCTCTCTTGCCACAGAGTGAACTAGAAGCCTTTAGCGAAGAAAGCATGGACGCACTTTTTGATTTTCTGAATGGCAATGCCGAGAGTGTTCAAATCTCCACGTATAGACTCAAAGAACAATTACTCAGCGAAAAAGGTGCGGATGCAGTATTTGCTTTCCTTGCCGCACAACCAGCCTGCACACTGGAAGATATGTTTGATATTGCGACAACAGGAGAGCTTGTCTTTTGTAATCCGGCTGAAGAATCTTTGATTCTGGTAAGGCCGCTGATCGAAGCGCAACTTAAGGTTTTTGCGGAGAAAATTCCTGATACACAGACATTTCTACAAAATGCAAACTCAAATAGCCAATTTCTTGAAGTTCAATCTATACGCGTCTTTATTCGCTTAAGCCCCCTTGTGCCACTTGGTTTACTTTTTCTCATCACGATGCTTGTTGTGCGCTCCCTGCAAAGCTGGCTGCGTTGGTGGGGACTCCCTATGTTGATCGCGGGCGGCCTCGGGCTTATACTCAGCTTGCTCACAGGCCCGATCTTGCGCTCGGCTTTCAATATTATTTTTCTGGACAGAATCCCAATCGGGGTTTCTGGTAGTGTTATCGACTTGGGTTACGATCTCTTCATTTCTATTGCGCACAACTTCGTGGAAAATATGGCGCTATATTCTTTGATCACAGCTATTCTGGGATCAGGAATGCTGCTCGGCGCATTTTTTGCAAAGAGGAAAGAGAATATTTAGAAGACTGCCTGAAAAGCCTATGAGAAGCCCGAAAAGTTTCCTAAGAATATTTAAAGAAGAGATTTTGTCATGCAGGTAAAAGAATCTTTTCGGACTAGTATTCGATAAAGCCTTTCGGGGTAACTACTCAGGTATGTCTGCGAGGAGAGTTTTTTCCGACGAAGCAATCTCCTCGACTGTTTTGGGGACTGGGACTGCCGCGTCGCACGAGTGCCCTTTAGGGTAAAAGCATGCTCCTCGCAGAGACATCTCTTGGGAAGACTGAGTAGTTACCTTTCGGATTTGGTTGCTAGAAACTTTTCAGCCAGCGCTAAGATAGCAGGTCACTTTATTCGGGATGGCGGCGAATATACGCGGCTACAAAAGAGCAAAGCGGCAAAACCTTGTAGTCTTGTTCTCGGGCGTAATCCAGCCCGGCGCGGACGATCAGACTTCCGATGCCATTCCCTTCCAATTCGGAGGGGACGCCGGTATGCGTAAAGGCAATCGTCTTTTTGCGCAGACGATAGTCTAAAACGGCTAAATGCGCGTCTGTTTTTATCTCGAAGCGAGCAGCATCTTGATTGTGAACAACATTTAGTGTATTTCTGTCTATTTTCATTTTGAACTCCTTTTATTTACAACTATACTATTGGAAGCGCCAAATTTCTAAATTCTTACGGAGGAAAGATGCCCTTGAGTTCGTCCGCACAAAAAGTGCAAGATGCTTTGAAAAATCTCGGTTACCACTATGAGGTAATTGAAGATTCTGAAAGCACGCGTACCGCTGAAGAAGCTGCCGCGCGTGTGGGGTGTGAAGTCGGACAAATCGTTAAATCGCTGATCTTTCAGGGGAAGAAAAGCGGAAAAGCAATTTTGATCTTGACCAGCGGCGCGAATCGGGTGGATGTTAAACGGATCAAAGTACACGCCGAGGAGAAGATCGGGCGCGCCGACCCTGCCTTTGTCCGCGAGCGTACCGGATTCGCCATCGGTGGAATCCCTCCGCTTGGACATCTACATCCTATCGAAACATACCTGGACGAGGACTTGCTCCGCTTCGAGGATGTTTGGGCGGCTGGTGGAACACCGAATGCGGTCTTTAAAATGGACGCGAAAGAGCTCGAGAAAATGACCGGCGGTAAAGTAATTATTGTAAAATGAGAAAAAAATTCGCAGTTTGCTAAACGGTAAATAAATTTGTGAGGTATAGATGGAAAACTTTAACGAAATGCTTGAAAAATACGCCGAATTGATCGTAAAAGTTGGTTTGAATTTGCAAAAGGGGCAACGCCTGCACATCTCAGCTGACACAAATACAGCTGAGCTAACCCACCAGGTAGCCGCAAAAGCCTATCAAAATGGCTGTCCACTGGTAACTGTCTTGTGGGGAGACGAAGATTTGCGCAAGATCAGACATCAATATGCCCCACGCGATTCCTTTGAAGAGTTCCCTGCCTGGGTCACTGACGGGCAAATGAGAGATGCCAAACGCGGCGACGCCTATCTCTCTATTACCGGGCGCGATCCGGAGCTGCTCGCGGGACAAGATCCTGATCTTGTTGCTCTCGAACTTAAAACCATTGCCAAGCATTTTAAGCCTGTCAGCGAGTATGTAACGAATGGTGCTAACCAGTGGACGGTCGTCTGCCCTCCCACGCCAAAATGGGCCGCAAAAATATTTCCCGATGCCGCACCTGGCGAAGCCGAAGAAAAACTCTGGAAAACACTCTTCGCTCTCTGTCGTCTGGATAATGATGACCCCGTTACCGTTTGGCGCAATCATTTGGAAGATCTAGAGAAACGCCAGGTATACCTAACAGAAAAACAAATCGCCACGATCCATTTTCACGGTGCTGGCACCGATCTGAAAGTCGGGATGCCTGACAACCATATCTGGAAAGGCGGCAGAAGCAAAACAAAGGGCGGGGTAGTCTACACCCCTAATATTCCTACCGAAGAAGTTTTCTGTATGCCGCATAAATACAAAGTAGATGGCACAGTCCAGTCATCGAAGCCACTTAATTATTTTGGCAACTTGATCGATAACTTTTCCATTACTTTCTCAGAAGGACGCGTGGTTGATTTCAAAGCCGAAAAAGGGGAAGACACGCTACAAAAAATGCTCGAATCGGATGAGGGCGCCAGCTATCTTGGCGAAGTTGCCCTCGTACCGCACAAATCGCCAATCTCAGAATCTAACCTGGTCTTCCTCAACACTCTTTACGATGAGAATGCCGCCTGTCATGTCGCCCTTGGCAGCGCCTATAAAGAAAATATTCAGGGTGGCACTGAAATGAGTGACGAAGAAGCAGATGCAGCAGGTGTAAACAAAAGCCTGATCCACGTCGATTTTATGATCGGTTCTGATCAAGTGGATGTAGACGGGATCATGCCTGATGGAAGCGTGCTTCCGTTAATTAAAAACGGAGATTGGGCTTTTAACGCTTAATCGTTAAAACGAAACCTTTAGTAATCTCACGAAAGGAAAAATATGACCGAAGAATATTCACGCACAGAAGAGTTTGAGTTCAGCGGCGACACATTGGTCGCCAAGATCAAAGAACTTCTCCACGAAGGAAATATCAGGCGCATCATCATCAAAAATGAAGACGGGCGCATCCTGATCGACATCCCCCTCAGCGTCGGGATATTGGGCACGCTTGTCGCACCACAACTTGCCGCGCTAGGTGCTATTGCCGCACTCGTCACACGCGGCACAATTATTGTGGAGAAGGCTCAAAAGGAGGACTAAAATGAAAAAGACCACAACGATCATTGCTGTGGTGCTTCTACTTAATATACTCATCCTTGCACTCACCATTGGAGATTTTCTTGCGCTGCACGACATTCAAAATGACTATGTCAGTGCAGAAGTTTTGAGTACGTTCGAAATCACCACATCTGCGCCCCTCCCTGAGTGGACGCAAGCTCCCGGAGAATGGTTGATGGTAACCACCAGCTTTGTTGCGCGCCTAATTACCATTCCCCTCACGATCCTTCTGCTTTGGTGGCTACGCAAAAAAGAAGGTTAATCTCCACCAACAGGCATATTGTTTATACAGATAAGGTATGTAAAAATAACATCAAATTTCACAAAAGAAATGATGGCATTTGCCATCATTTCTGCTTAGGAGGATACTGTATGCTCAAAAGCAAAATATTATTATCGATCAGCATCTTATTTATCTTCGTTTTGGCTTGTAGCATCGGCCTCCCCGCGCCTGCTTCTCCTGGTGGAGGGAACCCAAGCAATATCGCAACATCCGTTGCAGCCACCTTGCAAGCAAAGGGTCAAGCGCCGCTTGGCGGAGCACCATCTACCGCACCCCCGCCCCAAAATCCAACGAGACCTCCACCAACGATAGCTTTCACGTCTACCCCTTCTGTTCCAATGATCAGCGTCAGTGTAGACACACATTGTCGCTCAGGTCCTGGACAAGGATACGAATCCCTTGGTGCACTCACAGTCGGCAAAAAAGCGGAAGTTGTGGGTAAAAGAACATCCCACGAATATTGGATCATCAAAAACCCTGATAAGAATGGGGAATGCTGGCTTTGGGGATATTATGCAACTGTAACGGGTGATACAAGCGGTCTGCCAGAATACAGTATCCCGCCGGTGCCTTAGCGACTACTCTTTATATCGGCAGGGTATATTCAGCCGCATCTTCTTATTATGCACACGCTAGGTCTGCCTCTACGGCAACCATAATTGTTTGTTACCAAGACACCCGCTTCATATTATTACAGATCGAGAGATATACATGTTTAATAAGAAAATTCTTTTTCTACTCAGCACATCACTCATCCTCATTCTTGCATGTAGCATCGACATCAACACGGCAGTGCCTACAGAAGTGCCTGTCGGTAACGCCGTGGCTACATCGGTTGCGGCAACCCTACAGGCAAATGCAGCCATCCCAAACCCCATATCAGCGCCAACGCAACCTCCGCCACCTCCAGCAGTTTTTACCCCCACAGTAGTGCTTAGTCCAACACCTTCTGTGCCAATAGCCAGCGTCAGTGTTGATACCAACTGTCGTACAGGTCCCGGACAGGACTATGAGATCATTGGCGCGCTCACCGTCGGTGAAAAAGCAGAGATTGTCGGCAAAAGAACATCCCACGAATACTGGGTTATCAAAAACCCGGACAGGAACGGTGAATGCTGGCTCTGGGGGTATTATGCAATGGTTGCCGGCGATACAAGCAGTCTGAGAGAATACGACATCCCTGAACCTCCGCTGCCTAGCCCACCAAACGCACCGTCGAATCTTGCAGCGGCGGTCGTCTGCGTGGCAGGCCCGCCACCGAACTTTATGGCAACCATTAACCTGATCTGGACAGATAATTCTGATGATGAAACTCGTTTTAATTTTTATGTGAACGGTATCTTGGGCGGGGCTTTTCTTGCAGACCAAACACAAGAAAATTTCAATCTCCCAGTTACAGGTGGTGCCCCTGCTATAATCGGACTATCAGCTTTCAATGATATCGGAGAGTCTGATATACAAACAATACAGGTAGAATGTCCATAATGAAAAAAAACTTATTCTCGATCTTTATCTTGCTCATTGTTTTTACACTGGGCGCTTGTAACTTGCCAACATCTTCTGACACGGGCTTAAGCCTCGAAGAACAGGCAGGCACACTCGCCGCGCAAACGCTGGCATCAAACCAAGCGCAGCAACCAACCGAGACGCGCGTCCCGGCAAATACGCCGACCAGCATTCCCTTACCAACAATGACGCCCTCACCGGAAGTTTCCCCAACCCCAACGCAAAAGTTGAGCGTTCCTGCTAAACCGAGTCTGCAAAAATATGACTTTTTTTGCTCTTGGAATGGCGCCAATAACGACCTGAGTATCACTATCCAATGGATAGATAAAGCTAACAACGAAAGTGGTTATTATATTTACCGCAATAGCCAACAGATCGCCGATCTCAGCGCAAATAGTGCTGTTTATGTCGATCTTTTTGCTGTAGATGGAGGTGTGTCTGTCAATTACGGCATCGAAGCCTACAATAACCTTAGCAGATCAGATCAGGCAACTTTTACGGTGTCTTGCCAGTAGAAATAGAAAATCCGCGCTCCCTCATAAGGGAACGCGGATTTATTTTGTTATTCAAAAGGCTTATTGCTAGCCCAAGGCTTCTTTCGCTCGCTTTGCCGCGCGTCCACGTTTGGTGCTGTCGAGAATGCGCTTACGAATACGGATCGATTCGGGGGTCACTTCAAGCAACTCGTCATCAGAAAGGTATTCGATGCACTCATCCAAACTCATCTGACGCGGCGGTGTCAAGCGGACTTCCATATCTGCACCAGATGAACGCATATTGGTCAGATGTTTCTTCTTGCAGACATTCAAGTCTAAATCTTCATTTTTAACACGTTCCCCAACAACCATGCCTTCATAAACTTCTACACCTGGTTCAAGAAAGAAAGAGCCACGGTCTTCACCATTTTTGATTGCAAAAGCCGTTGTTTTTCCAGCTTCCCATGCTACCAAAGAGCCTGTCTGGCGCGTTTCCATCGGGCCAGCCATTTTCTCATAGTCGTGGAACTGCGTATTCATAATGCCCGTGCCACGCGTAGCAGTCAGAAATTGATAACGGAAACCAAGCAAGCCACGCGTAGGTACAATATAGCTCACGCGCGTATTGCCATCGCCACCATCGTGCATTTCCATCATGCGTCCACGGCGTCTACCCAGCATCTCGATCACCGTTCCGATCGTGTCGGGGCTGCTTTCGATATAAACCTTCTCATAAGGCTCCAGCTTTACACCCTTATCGCTTTCGCGGAAGATCACCTCAGGTCGCGAAACTTCAAGTTCGTAACCCTCACGGCGCATGGTTTCGATCAGGATCGCAAGATGTAATTCGCCACGTCCGGAAACGGCGAAACGCTCGGCGCTATCCGTTTCTTCGACACGCAAGGCAACATTCGTGCGCAACTCTTCAAAGAGACGTTCACGTAGTTTTCGGGATGTACTCCATTTGCCTTCACGTCCGGCAAAGGGGGATGTGTTGACGCCAAAGGTCATACGCACGGTCGGTTTTTCAACGCGGATGGTCGGTAAAGCACGCGGGAATTCGGGATCAGCAAGGGTTTCTCCGATTGCGATTCCGTCCAAGCCAGCCAGCGCGACGATCTCGCCCGCGCGTGCTTCCGCTACTTCAACTTTGCCCAATCCCTCATGCGTGTACAAATAACGTGCCTGCTCAGGTAGATTCTCGCCATCTGCTGTTAGGCGGGCAAGTTTCTGACCGGCTTTGATCTTCCCTGCGAAAACGCGACCGACTGCCGTCACGCCACGATATTCGTCATAACCGAGTGTGGTAACGAGCATCTGCAAGGGGGCGATCTCATCCACAACGGGAGCGGGAATTTGCCGAAGAATGGTCTCAAATAACGGTTGCAAGTTCGGGCTAAGGTCGACCGAAAATCCAGCTTGTGCAGAAGTTGCTTTGGCATAAACGACGGTGAAATCAGCTTGTGTATCCGTCGCACCTAATTCAATAAAAAGATCAAACGTTTCGTTCAGTACGCGCTCAACATCGGCATCCTTGCGGTCAACTTTGTTGATGACGACCACAGCCTGATGCCCAAGATTGAGGGCTTTTTTGAGCACAAAACGGGTTTGCGGCATAGGACCTTCGGCCGCATCGACGAGTAGCAACACGCCATCGACCATATTGAGCACACGCTCAACTTCGCCGCCAAAATCGGCGTGACCAGGGGTATCGACGATATTGATCTTGACATCCTGTTTGGTCTCTTCGTCAAAGATCGTGATAGCGGTACTCTTCGCGAGAATTGTAATGCCGCGTTCGCGCTCAAGATCATTCGAATCCATGACGCGCTCAGCAACACGCTGATTTTCACGGAAGGTGTGCGCCTGACGGAGAAGCCCATCGACGAGGGTGGTTTTGCCATGATCGACATGCGCGATAATAGCGATATTACGGAGATCGGTTCGGGTAGTTTTCATAATCATTTTCCTACAGTAGGGACACGATATTATCTTGTCCCTACGAGTAACCAACAAAAAACCCCGGCGGGTGAGTGCCGAGGCAAATTTCAGCGTTCAAGTGAGCTGTAGTTTATCAGAGAGTAGGCATTTTGGGTAGGGAGACAATGCAAATCAGAAATACAGATATTTCAATTTAGAGTAACTTTCTCCAGTATAATCACTTCATGGAAAAGAAACTTTATACAAGAGCTTTTTGGCTGGCAATTCTCACCGTTGGCTACAATCTCATTGAAGGGGTCGTGGCAATTTATTTTGGGCTGGAAGATGAAACGCTCGCGCTCTTTGGCTTTGGCGTGGATTCGTTCATAGAGGTACTTTCAGGCGCAGGGATCATCGCGATGATATTGCGTATTCGTCAAAACCCTGATACCGAACGCGGTGAATTCGAGAAGACCGCCTTGCGGATCACGGGCGTCAGTTTTTATATTTTAGCTGTGGGATTAACCGCAACAGTGATCGTAAATCTTATCAATGGACATAAGCCGGAAACCACTACAGCTGGTTTGATCATCTCGGCGATTTCAATATTCACCATGTGGCTGCTCATCCGCGCTAAACGCAATGTGGGCAATCAACTCAACTCTGCGCCGATCCTGGCAGATGCGAACTGTACATTGGTCTGCATGTATATGTCGTTGATATTGCTCGCATCCAGTGCGATCTATGCTTTAACAGGCTTCGGCTTTGTAGATAGTCTCGGTGCATTGGGTTTGGTCTATTTTTCATATAAAGAAGGAAAAGAAGCCTTTGAAAAAGCAAAAGGGATTGAATGCGGCTGTGAGACAGTCTAAGAGGCTACAAAAGTCTTTAAGACTTTTGTAGCCTGTGTTCTTTGCAGGAATGCGTTAAAATAAGCGCATGAAATACACCCTCTGGCTGGCGCTCATTTTCATCTTGGCTGCCTGCCAACCCCAAGCCCCCCTTGAAACAGTCGATATTTTAGATGGGGAAAATTATATCTCGCAGTCTGCCGAGTCGCGCATCCCTGCGCAGATTTTAGAGTCGGCGGGTATCACGCTCAACCCCATCGACAGATTGCTCGTCAACGGACAATTTTTCGATGTCAACACACCCCTGGATTGCGACGTTTGCACCCTCCAAATTCGGCGCGCGGTCACGATGACGCTCATTACACCAGATGGGGAGCAGACGCTCATTTCAGCCGCGCTCAGCATTGGGGACGCGCTAAATGAATACGGGATACAACTCCACACAACTGATTTCCTCGACCCGCCCGCCGGGACGCCTGCTGCTGACCAATTAAAGATCACCTATCGACCCTCACGTCCGCTTGCCATTCTCGTGGACGGGCAGATCATTCCCATCCGCTCCTCGGCGGAGACGGTTGGTGGAGCGCTGCTTGAGGGCGGCATTCCGCTCATTGGATTGGATGCAAGCCAACCATCCGAGTTCGATCAGCTGCCCATTGATGGGCAGATCCGCGTGATTCGTATTGTCGAAAAAATCGAACTGGAGCAGACCGAGATCCCCTTTGAAGTTGAATATATTCCCTCGAACGAGATCGCTGTGGACGAGGAAGAAATCCTTGAGCCCGGGCAAACGGGGTTGATCGTCAGCCGCACACGCGTACGTTATGAAGACGGCATAGAGGTTTCGCGCATTAGCGAAGAAGAGCGCACGGTGCGCAAACCCAGCACGCAGGTCGTTGGTTATGGTACGCAATATGTTTTGAAAACAGCAATTGTGGACGGGCGCGAAATAGAATATTGGCGCGCCATTCAGGTCTATGCGACATCCTATTCGCCCTGCAATTCCGGCGCAGATCGCTGCTACCCGAACACAGCCAGCGGTATTCCTGTGCAGCAAGGTGTGATCGCTGTGATCCGCTCGTGGTATAACGCCATGCAGGGACAGGCGGTTTACGTGCCCGGTTATGGGCAGGCTACCATAGAAGATATTGGCGCAGGCTTCCCCGATAAAGACTGGATCGATCTGGGCTACACAGACGAAGCCTACCCGGGTTTGAGCAGATGGGTCACGCTCTACTTTTTGCCTCCTGTGCCTGCAAATGCGCTTTGGGTTTTGGAGTAAGACTATATAAAGCAAGATAAAGCTTGCGCAATCCTGTCTCTGCGAGGAGGGCTTTAGCCCGACGTGGCAGTCTCCCTTGCAGAATGGAAGAATTCTTCACTATGACAAAACTTCAGAAAATCATTCTCCTTTTCTTGTTCATCGGTATCTGTGTATTCGGTATTCTTAGCGCAGGGATGATCTCTCAGCTTTGGCTCAAACCCTTGGGTCCTTCGTTGCAACTCCCTGCGAATACCTATCTTCCTGCTGCAACCTTCCCGCCAACGTGGACGCCCTTCGTAGAAGAAAATCTCGCCCCCGGGCATCCATCCACAGGCACGCCTGCGCCAGCAGCCACGGCAACCGCTACGCCTCGCACTGCGGTATGTGGCGGTCCTGATGCGATGATGATCCTCGCCATCGGCTCCGACCAGCGCGGCGACAGTTATCTCTACGGTCTGGGGGATGTCATCCGCCTGGTGCGTGTGGATTTTCTTAACCCAGGCGTTAGCATTATGTCGTTACCGCGCGATCTTTACGTAGAGATCCCCGGCATATCCGATCATTACGACATCACACATGGCAAGCTCAACCAATCTTATCTTTACGGCAACCCGGGTTTCGGCTATTATGACGGCGCCGGCCTTGGCCCTGGGTTGATGGCGCGCACGCTTGCGCATAATTTCGGCGCACAGCCCGATCAATACATCGCCGTCAATATGCAAACTTTCGTCAACATTGTTAATGCTGTTGATGGCATCACTGTCACCCTTGACGAGACCATCGACGGGCGCGCCGCCGACCAGACTAGTCGTGACGATCTTGTTTTTTATGCTGGCACGCATTATCTTTCTGGTAAAGAAGCATTGCAGCTTGCACGCCTGCGCCCTTACGGTGTTTTCAATCGTGCCAAAGCGCAAAACGAAGTACTTTGTGGTCTATATGAAAAACTCCTCAGCCCCAGCGTCGTTGGCAATATTCCAGGTGTGATCAACTCTTTCGAAAATAATGTTCAAACCGATCTCAGCCCGGCACAGATCGGCCAGCTTACCTGCCTTGCCACCCAATTAGATGGCAGCAATATCACCTTCTACAATTGGCCCGAAGACATCTTTGTCGGGACGCGTGTGGACGACCCCGTTTTGGGACGTACCTTTATCTGGGATGTGGATTTCGATTTGATGCGTAGCTACATAGACGCATTCTCTCGTGGAGAGTGGCTTGCTACCGTCCAATCAGAATCTACTGAAACCGAAGAATTCCCCCCTACATCCTTTTGCGACTAAACTTATGCCATCTTCAATGCCTCCCCCTATCAATACCGCCGAACTGCTTCGTGAACACGGTCTGCGCCCCAGCAAAAAACTGGGGCAAAATTTCCTTCAAGACCCTGCTATTTTAGATAAGATCGTTCAAATTGCAGAAGTAACCGAGAATGATACCGTTCTTGAGATCGGACCAGGGCTCGGCAGCCTTACACGCCACCTTGCTTTAAGCGCAAAAGAGGTGGTCGCCATCGAGATCGACAAGAAGATCATCCCCGCGCTAAGAGCTTCTCTTGACGGCTACTCAAATGTAAAAGTTATCGAAGGGGATGTGCTTGAGACCGTCCCCGCTGAGGTTATCAACGCATCTGAATATCTGGTTGTTGCCAATATCCCCTACTACATCACCTCTGCGATTTTGCGACATCTGCTTGAAAATAATCCCCGCCCCAGCCGGATGGTGCTCACCATCCAAAAGGAAGTTGCGCAGCGTATTTGTGCTAACAAAGGAAAAATGAGCTTGCTGGCCTTAAGCGTGCATGTTTACGGGCATCCCGAAATTATTGCAAATATCCCCGCAGGGGCTTTCTACCCACTTCCAAAAGTGGATTCGGCAGTCATTCGGATTGCACTTCATGATGAGCCGCGCATCCCCGTTTATCTCTTAGATGCTTTCTTCCGTCTTGCAAAAGCAGGCTTCGGGCAGAAAAGAAAAACCCTGCGAAATTCTTTGTCCGCAGGGCTACATATTCCTACATCTCAGAGCGAGGAACTGCTTATCAACTCAGGCATTGAGCCTCGTCGACGAGCCGAAACTTTGACTCTCGAAGAATGGGTACTGTTGACTGAAAACTGGTCGAAAAGCTAGAAGCGTTTTACTTTGTATCCTTCTTCCCTTTTAGCACAATTCGGATCGGTGTGCCGGGGAAATTAAAGGCTTCCCGAATACGATTCTCTAAAAAGCGCCGATAGGAAAAATGCATTAGCCTGGGATCATTCACATAGATCAAGAAGGTCGGCGGATCAGAACGCACCTGCGTAGCATAATAGAGTTTCAATTGCTTCCCTGCCTGTGAAGGTGCAGGGTGTGCATCCTGTGCCTCGCGTAAGATTTTGTTGAGCTGCGAAGTGGGGATGCGTGCCAAACGTGCATCTTGCACCTGCAATGCCAACGGTAAAACCTTATCCACACGCTGACCGGTTATTGCCGAGATAAAAAGCAGGGGGACGTAAGGCATGAAATTCAACTCACTAAGAATCTTCTCAGTGTAATAATTCATCGTGTACGTATCTTTTTGAACAGCATCCCATTTATTGACAAGAACAATCGTGCTTTTCCACGCGTCGAGGATATAGCCTGCAATATGCAAATCCTGCGCAGTAATCCCTATTTCAGCATCCACCATCAACAACGCCACATCAGCGCGTTCAATGGCTTTGTGAGCGCGTACAACGCTAAAACGCTCCACACCAGGGTCGATTTTGCCACGTCTGCGAATTCCGGCTGTATCGATCAGGGTTAATGGAACGCCTTCATATTCAAATAGCGTATCGACCGCATCACGTGTCGTCCCCGCGATGGGGCTAACGATCGCGCGTTCCTGACCGACAAGTTTATTAAGCAAACTGGACTTGCCTGCATTAGGCTTGCCCACAATCGCAATTTTGACAGAGTCGTCGGCTTCAGCCTCGGTTTCGGGGAAAGCCTTCACGACCATATCGAGCAGATCACCGACATTGGCACCATGAATGGCGGAGATCGGGAAAGGTTCACCCAGCCCAAGTTCATAGAATTCAGCGGCTGCTGCGCGCCGTGCTTCATTTTCGCATTTATTCACAACGAGGTAAATTGGGGGCCAGAAGCTGCCATCCTCCAGTTTTTTCTGGCTGCGACGTAATATTTGCGCAACCTCTTTGTCTGGGGATGTCGGACCGCTGCCGCCATCTGTTAAAAAGATGACCGCATCCGATTGTTCGATGGCAACTTGTGCTTGGGTTCGGATATCCGTGATAAAGTCTGCCGAGCCAACCGAAAGGGGAGTGTCGCCACCGTGGGTCGGGTCGATCCCGCCGGTGTCCATCACATCAAAATAAACGCCGCTCCACTCTGCCTCTGCAAGAATTCGATCTCGTGTGGTGCCGGGGACATCGTCTACAATTGCTAAACGTTCTCCCGCCAGACGATTAAAAAGGGTGCTTTTGCCCACATTTGGACGCCCAACAAGGGCTACAACAGATTTTCTCATAAGGTTTTTCTCTATCTAAAATAACTAAGGTTGCGCAGTAGGTGTCGCTAGAACTACTTCGCTCAGGATCACTTCAACGCTTTCAGGGAGAATTGATTCTACCTGAATTGCACTGTTTAAAATTTCAACTTTAGGGGTTAGCTGATGAGTGCCAGTACCCAAGCCATCTACATCTACGATAACGCGTAAATCAGTAGGGCTAAGTGTTTCGAGGATATTCAAAGGGCCAGATACGATCACATCCACTGTAAACGAGGAGAGCGTGGCAGTTAGCGCCGGATCAAGGTTGATTACTTCGAGGTGTTTTTCAGAAATTGTAAGGCTTCCTAAAATTGCCTCAACACTGGCTTGAACTAAAACAGTTTGGTCCCCGATGAGAGTTATATTTTCAGGCAAAATCAAATTCAGGTGTGCAGAAATATCCTCGCTAATGCCGCTAATATCCAAGATCTCGGTTTCAACTACGCCCGGCAATTCGCTGATAAGTTGCGCATCGGCAGAATACGTTGTCACAACCGGAGGGAAAACAGAAATATTTGTCAGGCGATATAGGTTGGCAACTTGCCCACTAATGGTCACTTTGACCGCAACATCTCGATAGCCACCCTGCTGACTAATGGGGATGATTAACTGGGTTGTTGTAGGCGTAAGGTTGATGCCTGTTACCGTCTGATTTTCTACATCTAAGATTTCCAAAGTAAGACGCTCGTCAATATTCTCGCGAGTGTCACTCAGATCAAAACTTGCTTGCACAATAGCGACGCTTTCCACTAGGGATTTTGGGCCTGAGATCGTCGCCTCTTGAACAGAGTTTTCGAGATCACCTGCTTGATACCCTACCGAAGGCGCGCCTGTCAAATTTAGCTGCACAGGAAGCGTACGCGTTGCCAATTCTTCCAAATGGATCTCAACTTCGATGGGTGAAACAGAAATAATTCTGACAGGTTGCGTGCTGATCTGGATTTGCGGCTCAAGCAGATACTCACCTGCGCTTAGACCTGAAAGGTCAAGAATGGCGTGGACGCTATCGTCGTCTGCTGTCAATTGTCCCCAAATGGAACGGGGCGCACGCAGGGTTAACTCGATCTGCTTCGAATAAGTATTGGTGATGAGAAGATCAGTGCCTTGCCCCACGATCTCGATCTGGATCGGTGCTGGATAGGTGAGTACCTCGTCTGGGTCTGAATCGTTAACTGCTGCAACCCAAACGCCTATTGCGAGAAAGAGAGCGAGAAAAAAAGTGCCGATATTTTTGCCAAGCCAGCGAAACATATTATTCTTCTTTGCGATTAAAAAGGAAGGGGAGATAACGCTCAAGCAGTCCAGCGCTGCGTGTTAGTCCTGATGGTCGATAAAAGGCTACCAGGATATTTTCTAAGCGTTCTGGGCTAAGCTCCCGGATGATACGCCCGCTCTGTGCAATGGAGATATCTCCATTTTCTTCGGAAACGACCAGTGCAAGCGAATCGCTTACTTCCGAGATGCCTAAGGCGGCGCGATGCCGAAGTCCCATCTGGCGTTCGGGGGAGTGGGTCAGGATTCCACTGGCAGAGAGGGGCATAATACTGGAAGCGGAAGCAACTTCAAAGTTGGCGATGATGACGGCGCCATCATGCAGGGGCGTATTTGGATAAAATATCTGCAACAACAATTCGGGCGTGACGAGTGAGTTCATCCGCACGCCAGTTTCGATATATTCTTCAAGATTATCCAGGCGTTGCAAAATGATCAGTGCCCCGTGCTGGCGTGCTGAGAGACGCGCGGTTGCGCTGATAAGAGCAGATACCATCTCATCGAGCTTGGCTTCTGTGCTTGTTCCGCTAGAGGGCAAAATAAAACCGGCACGTCCGATCCTTTCAAGGGTACGTCGAATTTCCGGTGCAAAAATAACCGGAATTGCCAAAAGTAAGGCAGGCAGCGTCGTGTTGATCAACCATGAGAAAGCAGGTAGGTCTAATAAGCTGGTCAGGAAAACAATGAAAACAACCAGAAGAAGAACGCCTCTCAGGAGTGTCATTGCTTGCGTATCACGCAAGATATATAACAGGATGAAGAAGATCAGCGCAACGAGCAGAATGTCTATAACACTCAGCCAGTCGAGGCGCTGAAAGAAGAAGAGGAGGTCGCTTAGGAAGTTAGTCACAGAGGTTAGAGGAGAAAATTGGGCTGGAGTTCCAGCCCAATTTAAGTGATTTAAATCGGGCGCAAGACCCGGTCCATTCGCAATTGTTTGAAGAAAAGCGTTTTAGTTGGAGTAAGTATCTCATCAGCAGAAGTCTGCCACGCTTGAACACCCAAGGATTGCGGGGTTCGTTTTTCATAACCAAGTGTTTTCCAAATGGCTTCTTGTGAGGCTAGTTCCTGATTCAAGAAAAGTAACGAGGCTTCGCTCTGCAGGGCTTTGGATGCTGTTTCGATTTCTTCAACCAAGGTTTTGAGTGCCTCTTCCAGAGAGAGCGCAGGGGCAATATAGAGATCAAGCGTTCTGGTTACAAGATTCTCAACCTGCCAGCCTGCCAAGCCAACCATCTTTTCGTCTAGCTGGAGAATGAAAAAGGCTTTTTCGCCAAAAGCTGCCATCACGTCGTTTGAGGACATCTCTGTTTTACCGAGACGTGTCATCAATGCTGCAATGGCTTCTGAATCACGCGGGCGTCCACGTTGGACGGCGAAATTTCCGCTTGTGGCTTCGCGGATGATCGCTGGGGTAGCATCTTCTTCTTTGTGGGTTATTTTCTGCCAGCCAGCGACAACTTGTTTCCAAAGGTCTTCGAAAGAGCCGGTGTTGTCAATGACAATATTTGCGTTATCAATTTTGATTTGCTGTGAGTTTTGTGTCTGAATACGTTGAAGGGCTTCTGCTTCGCTCAAACCACGCTTTTTCATCAAGCGGGTCAGTTGTAATGCGTCTGGCGTGTCTGTTACCCAGACACTATCGCATTTGGATGCGAGGTTTCCTTCAAGAAGCTTGATCGCCTCGATAACTACCACGTCTTGGCTTGAGCGCTTGACCAGCAGATCAATTGCTTCGCCCACAAAGGGATGAATGATCTCTTCTAATTGTTCTAATGCATCGGGAATGCTAAAAACCAATTGGCCTAATTTTGCGCGATCAATCTCTGCATCTGTTGTCAGAATCCATCTGCCAAAAGCGTTGACGATCGGTTGGTAAGCTGGTGCACCCTTTGCGATTGCACGATGCGATAACGCATCCGCATCAATGGTATAGGCACCTAAATGCTCGAGCATTTTACGCACGACACTTTTTCCGGTGGCAATATTTCCGGTTAGGCCAATTACATATTTTCCAGACCAATGGCTCACAGCATCACTCCTCGGCGCAAAAACTTTGAAGACCGCTTTATTTTACACTGTTATAAAGACTTCTGCGAGGATGATTGCGTTTTCTTAGCAATTTCAATTAAAAAGGGTGAATTACATTAGCTTCCGAGGTGAAAAACTCGACTACGTGATCGGATTTAATTGTGCTTATTGCTCAGGAATGATTGTTGGAATGTAGGTGACTTCTCCACTATCTATATCAATATAAATATATTCGTTTCCTGTAAAGCTTCCTTTCCAGGATGGGATGAGCCTGTTGACAAAGATTATCTTCTCATCAACGATATCTTTAATAATGTAAAAATTGGTATCGTCTGAGATGATCGTTCGTTGCTCACCAGTTTTAATGTTGAGTTGGATTATCAGACGTGACTGACGATAACCCATATTCAGAAGTAAATGTGCATTATCTTGCCAAATGACATGGGTAATAAAGTCAGGTTCAAATGCAAGATCGATGATGTTCTCTTTTTTAGATTTTAGATCAACAACAAAAACTTTTTTGGGGTGGACTCCGTCGGCATATGCTAAAAGATTGCTGTCGGGAGAGATTTCAAATTCATAAAATGATATTTCCTCGTATGTGTCATTAAGTAGCTTTTCGGAATGTCCAGTATGAACATTGAGTCTTGCCAAACTTGATGTTTCATAATGTCCAAATGTCCTTTCTCCGAAAGTTATGGGGATATAGTACAGATATTGACTGTCTTTTGACCAGCGAAGGATACCAACACCTAGACATCCCCGCTTATCAAAAACATCACAAGTCAGCTCCCATACTTTGTTCCCGTCAATTTCTGCGACATGAATTGTATAATCATCAAGAAGAGAAGCAGCAATCCAACTGCGATCAGGAGATATTTTAGTGTGCGCTGGAATGTACATTGGATTGTAATTAGGGTTTATTAAAAGGTGCTTTGAATTCCAATCATTAAAAATAGCCACTGCTGTTGGGTCTGGTGTTTGGGTGGGAAATGGATACGCTTGTGTTTTTGGCGTGGGGAAAGGTGTCCGAGTTGGTGTAACAGTGGGCGAAATGAAAGTTGACGTAGGTCGAGCAGTATGCGTTTGAACAGGCTCAGAGATGCTTGTTGCTTGGTTGCAGCCAGCGACTAAAATTGTTGCTACAAAGATAATTGCGAGTGTTATTTTCTTTATCATTTTGCCCTCTTGTGAAAAAAAGCCCCTCGCTTGTTGCTTGCGAGGGGCTTCATCGTTTCTTCAATTTCTAGCGTTTGAATGCTCCCCAGCCAGCGTATCTTGCGGTGTCGCCGAGTTCGGCTTCGATGCGTAGAAGTTGATTGTATTTCGCCACGCGATCAGAGCGGGCGGGTGCACCGGTTTTGATCTGGCCGGTATTCAGCGCAACAGCCAAGTCGGCGATGGTGGCGTCTTCGGTTTCACCAGAGCGATGCGAAGCGACTGCTGTCCAGCCGGCGCGCTGGCAAAGCTCCACAGCTTGAATGGTCTCGGTTAATGAACCGATCTGATTAACTTTGACGAGCAGGGAGTTGGCGGCTTTTTCATCAATGCCGCGTTGGACGCGCTCAGGGTTGGTAACGAGTAAGTCATCACCGACGATCTGAAGCATATGGCCCAATTCGGCAGTCATGGCTTGCCAGCCTGCCCAGTCATCTTCGGCGAGTCCGTCTTCGATGGAAACAATGGGGTATTGCTCCACCCAACTCTTCCAGAAAGCAACCATTTCTTCGCTAGTTAGTTTTTTGCCTTCGGTGCGCAGGTTGTAGAGACCGTCTTCGTAGAACTCGGAGGCTGCCGGGTCGAGCGCGATGCCGATTTCTTCGCCGGGTTTGTAACCAGCTTTAGTGATGGCTTCGAGAATGATTTCGACGGCTTCGGCGTTGGCTTTCAGGGCTGGGGCGTAGCCACCCTCGTCGCCGACGAGGGTCGCGTAGCCCTTGGCTTTCAGAACAGATTTTAAGGCGTGGTAGATCTCTGTTCCCCAGCGCAGGCCTTCGGAGAAGCTCGGTGCGCCCAAAGGCATCACCATGAATTCTTGCGCGTCGGTGGATTGCCAGCCCGTATGTGCGCCACCGTTGAGAATATTCATCATCGGGGTGGGCAACACGTGGGCGTGTACCCCACCCAAATAACGGTAGAGGGGCAGACCCAGTGAATTGGCAGAGGCTTTTGCAACGGCGAGACTCACGCCCAGGATGGCGTTCGCTCCGAGCCGAGATTTATTCGGCGTTCCGTCCATTTCGAGCAGTGTCTGGTCGATCTCGCGCTGTTCGCTGGCATCCCATCCAAAAAAGGCATCGGCGATCTCTTCGTTCACGTTAGCAACAGCGTTCGCAACGCCTTTGCCGAGATAGCGATCTTTATCACCATCGCGCATTTCAAGGGCTTCGTGCACACCAGTGGATGCGCCCGAGGGCACAGCAGCGCGTCCCCATGCGCCATCAGCGAGAAGAACTTCCACTTCTACTGTGGGGTTGCCGCGCGAATCAAGAATCTCTAAAGCAGAAATATTGACGATCGTAGTATCCATTTTTATCTCCAAATGTTAATATAGTTAATGTGTTTTATTTGGTGCAAAGCACCGTATAATAGCCGCGTCTAGTATACACCTTTCTGGAGAACTTCCTTTGTCTTTTTCTGAAAAAATACACGCTGATCCGCGCGAAAAAGAGAATTTTGCGCTTGAGACAACCCCTTTTCGCATTGGGTTGGTGGCAACGCTTACCTGGGCCTTTAAGCTCCTGATGGATTTGAAGATCGAGGGTTTGGAGAATTTGCCAAAGAATGAAGCCGTGATCGTGGCTGCAAATCATGTAACCAATTTTGATGTTTTTCCAATGCAGATATCGTTACCGCGCCCGATCTTTTATATGGCGAAATCGTCATTATTCAAAAATCCGATTGTGGCGCTGGCTTTGCGGAATGTAGGTGCTTTTCCCGTGCATCGCGGTGGGAAGGATGAGTGGGCATTGGATCACGCACGAAAGGTGCTCGATCACGCCCAGACCTTGGGCATGTTTCCGGAGGGGACGCGTTCGCGCGGCAAGGGGCTTGGTCTCGCCAAAACCGGAACCGCACGTCTTGCTATCGAAAAACAGGTTCGTGTTATCCCGATGGCGATCATCGGTAGTGATAAATTCTTCCGTGAATTTCCTAAACGTAATCCCGTGCGTGTGAAGTTATGCCCGCCGCTTTATCCTGCCTTGGGAGAAGATGCATTGGCTTTCACCGACAGGATCATGTTCTCTTTGGCAGAGAACTTGCCCAAAGAGATGCGCGGTGTTTATGCAGATATACCAAAGGGGTTTGAGTAAAAATGTAGTAAGGGGCGGTCTTAGACCCGCCCCTGATGTGAACGTTTATGCACTCAAAAATTCAATCAGATATACCAAACCGGCTATCAGACTGATGCATAACACACAAACCATCGCCAGCTTTTTGAAATTATTTTTATTCTCGTCCATATTATTTCTTACTTTTCTCTTTTGCCGCTTTCAAGAACCCTACAAAAAGCGGATGCGGACGCATTGGGCGCGACAAAAATTCAGGGTGGAATTGGCTGCTGACCATAAAGGGGTGGTCGGCAATTTCCGAGATTTCAACCAATTTATTATCAGGGGAGATACCAGAGAAGATCATGCCATTTTTTTCAAACTCTTCACGATATTTATTGTTGAACTCAAAGCGATGGCGATGGCGCTCATCGACTTCTTTTTTGCCATAGGATTGGGCGGCTTTTGAACCTTTTGTCAAAACGCAGGGATATAAGCCAAGGCGCATGGTGCCGCCCATATCACTGATATCGCGTTGGTCGAGCATTAAATCTATGACTGGGTGTTCGGTGTTATGGCTAAATTCGGTTGAATTGGCATCTTCGTAGCCCAAAACATTGCGTGCGAACTCGATGCACATGAGTTGCATCCCCAGACATAATCCCAAATAAGGGACTTTATTTTCGCGTGCAAATTGGGCTGCCAGGATCTTGCCCTCGATACCGCGTTCGCCAAAGCCACCGGGGACGATGACCGCATCGGCAGCCTTGAGTCGCTCCCGTGATTTATCTTTTTCAAGCGTGGAAGAATGTATCCAGTCGATCTCCACTTCCATGCCGATTGACAATGCAGCATGGCGCAGGGCCTCCCGCACGGACATATACGCATCCTGTAATTCAACATATTTGCCAACCAGTGCAATTTTGAGCGTTGGTTTTTCGCTCTTTACTTTTTCAACCAATTCCTCCCATGCAGAGAGTTGGGGCGTTTTTGTGGCTTTTAGCCCTAATTTTTCAACGATGAAATCTGCCACGCCTACTTTTTCCAACATGAGGGGGATTTCATACAATGTGTCCGAGGTTGTCATGGGCACAACTGCGCGTTTCTCTACATCGCAGAAGAGGGCGATCTTGTCGACCAACTCCTGTTCTACATCGTAATCTGAACGGGCAATGATCATGCTGGGCGAAATACCAATACTGCGTAATTCAGAGACGGAATGTTGTGTGGGCTTCGTTTTTAGTTCTTCGGTCGCGCCGATATGGGGTAACCAGGTGACATGCACGAAGAAAAGATTCTCTCTGCCGATCTCGTTCTTCATCTGTCGCAGGGCCTCCATAAAGGGCTGCGATTCGATATCGCCAACGGTGCCGCCGATCTCGATGAGCATGATCTCGGCTTTTGTAGTTTTGGCTGCCAACCCAATACGCCGTTTAATCTCGTTGGTAATATGTGGGATAACCTGGATCGTGCCGCCGAGATAGTCGCCGCGCCGCTCTTTTGAGATCACTTCGGCGTAAACCTGCCCGGATGTGAAGTTGCTGACTTGCGTGAGGGGCGTGTCGATAAAACGTTCGTAATGACCAAGATCAAGATCGGTCTCGGCACCGTCGTTGAGGACAAAGACTTCACCGTGCTGATATGGAGACATTGTGCCCGGGTCCACGTTGATGTAGGGGTCAAGCTTTTGCACCGAGACGCTAAATCCGCGCTCTTTCAGAAGCAAGCCCAGGGCTGCGGCTGTGACGCCCTTTCCAACTGAGCTAACAACGCCGCCTGTAAAAAAGATATATTTTGTTGTCATGGATAACCTCGTCTAAATCCAAAAAAAGAAGCGGGGAGGTTACCTTTTGGGCATCCTCCCCGCGTGGGGGTTCTATAGGGGTGAGTAGAGATGGGGTGTTTCATCCTACTAGCTTGATCAGCTCTTCGGCTGCGCGTCGCATTTCAAGAAAGATCAAGCCGAGTTTGGCTTTTTGTCGCGCAAGGGCGGTAAGCACCGCTTCTTCGCCGACAGCTGTGAGAACGATGAAGCCGTTATCACCTTTGATATAAACCTGATCAAGACCACCGCGCCCAAGTTCTCCGGCGATACGTTCGCCCAGGCTGAGCATGGCGGCAGACATTGCTGAAACGCGATCTTCCTCGACTTCGACAGGGAGGGCTGAAGCCATGATGAGTCCATCTACCGAGACGACTGCCGAGGCTTCGATATCGGGGGCGGCAGCCTGCATTGCGCGTAGACTTTCTACCATTTGTTCGCTTCGAGATTTACTCATTCGAGGGGACCTCCGTCGGATTTGTGTTTGATTTATTGCGCATTGAGTTTACCATAAAAACACAGGGCTGATGCTGACCGATTAACCTGATTCGGGTTGTTTTCTGTTGTTATTTTGAAGTGTTGCTCGTAAAGTCGTTCAGCTTTGTGTTAAACTTAGCAGTTGCAAAAGTGATTGGAAATTGAGACTATGACAGAAACTTATCTTATCGTTGGCTTGGGAAATCCCGGGCGCGAATACCGCGAAAATCGCCACAATATCGGCTTTCTGCTGATCGATCGTTTGTCGGCGCGTCTAGGTGCGCGTATGACACGCATGCAATCCAAAGCCTTGCTTGGAACGGTTAACCATGAAGGCGTGAAGATTATCCTCGCGAAGCCGCAAACCTTTATGAACCTTTCCGGTCAGGCTGTGCAGGGATTAACGCGTTTTTACAAGCTGCCCCTTGAAAATATTATCGTCGCTCACGACGATCTTGATCTGCCCTTTGGGATACTGCGTTTGCGCCCTGGTGGCGGGGCAGGTGGGCAGAAGGGGATTAAATCCACGATCCAGCATTTGGGGACGCCGGATTTCCCACGCTTGCGGCTGGGCATTGGCCGTCCGCCCGGGCGCATGGATCCGGCTGCCTATGTTTTGCAGGATTTCGCCAAAGGGGATGAGCAGATCCTTTCAGAGACCCTCGATCGTGGCGTTGATGCAGTGCTGGCTTTCATCGAGGAAGGGTTGGATAAAGCGATGAATGAATTTAATGGCGTTGCCTAAAAAACAATGAAACCGCTCCTTGCCTCGATCCGCGAGTTACCTCTCTATACCGACGTGCTCAATGCCGCTCGGTCTGGTGAACGTTATCCCGGATTAGGATTGCCGCGCGCCGCACGCCTCCCGATGCTTGCTGCCCTTAGTGAAGATTTGGACATCCCCATTTTGCTGCTTGCAGACCGCGCCGACCGAGCTTTGGAATTTGCCGACGAGCTGTCTTTCTGGCTACCAAAATCGCCGCGTTACCTCTTCCCCGAACCTAATCCGCTTTTCTATGAAGAAGCTGCTTGGGGAGCTACCAGCCGTCGTGAGAGAATGCAAACGCTCACCGCTTTGGCAGCCTATCATTTACCCTTTGGGCAAAAACCGGCAACGCCGCCTGTGATCGTCAGTTCCGCGCGAGCTTTGATGACACGCAGCCTGCCACGTCGTGAATTTCTAAAAGCCTCCAAGAGATTAAAAGTTGGTGATCAGTTACTCATCACAAACTTGCTTGAAAGGTGGGTTTGTATAGGGTATGAGCCTGTCAACACCGTCCTTGAAGTTGGGCAATTCTCGCATCGTGGTGGTTTGCTCGATATTTGGGTGGCGTCAGAAGATCATCCCGTTCGACTGGATTTCTTTGGCGACGAACTGGATACCATTAAAAGTTTTGACCCAGCTTCCCAGCGCACCCTCGAAACGTTGAATGAAATCCTTATTGCACCCGCACGTGAATTCATCCTGCCCGCCCCCGATTTTCAACTTCCTGAAGTCGATATTCAGCCCTCCGAATTTCACATTCCGCTCCTCCACGAATTTCCGTCCAGCCTGCTGGATTTTCTGCCTGCGCGCGCGTTGGTTCTGATCGATGATATCGGCATCACAGAGTCAACGGTCCACGAGATTGAAGAGCAGGCGGTTGCGTTGCGCAACGAAAGTGTTGCTGAAGAAACGCTTACTGAAGATTTCCCCATCCCTTATTTGACATGGTCAGAACTTGAAGATAGCCTGCATGGACGCGCCATGCTTGAGCTTGGTTATTCAACGGCTCTCGTCGAAACACCCTCCGATTTTGGTGTGCTGCCGCGCTTCAGCGGACGCCTGAAACCCTTCATGGATTTCGTTGCTGAGCGAATTGCGAGCGGGGATGAAGTCATTATCGCATCGCGGCAATCTGATCGGTTAGGTGAGTTATGGCGGGAGCGTCATGCTTTTGAAGATGCAGAATACCGTTCCCCAATCTTTTTGGGAGAATCCCTGTCGGGAGGTTGGTCTTTGGGGAAGATACACCTCCTCACAGATTCCGAGATCTTCGGCTGGGAGCGCCCGCGCCCACGACGACGACAGCGTAAGGCTGCTGATGCCCCCGAAGCTGCCTATGCGGATCTGAGTCCCGGCGATTGGGTCGTGCATATCGATCACGGGATCGGGAAATATGCGGGGCTTGTTCAACGTACGCTTGATGGGCACGAGCGCGAATTTTTGTGTATCTCGTATAAAGATGCAGATCAACTCTTTGTGCCCGTCCATCAAGCGGATCGGCTGACCCGCTATATCGGTCCGGATGGCGGCGCACCCGGTATCAGCCGCCTCGGTGGTGAAGGGTGGAAGCAAGCCAAAGGTCGCGTGCGTGCCGCCGTCGAGGAAGTCGCAGAAGATCTGCTCGATCTATATGCTCGTCGCAAAACAGCGCAGGGATTCGCCTTCAGTCCCGACACCCCTTGGCAGCGTGATCTTGAAGCCAGTTTTCCTTATGTTGAGACAGACGATCAAATAAATGTGATCGAAGAAGTGAAAGAAGATATGGAAGCCACGCGCCCGATGGACAGGCTGCTTTGCGGCGATGTGGGTTATGGCAAGACGGAGGTCGCGCTGAGGGCGGCGTTCAAGGCGGTGATGGAGGGGCGGCAAGTTGCGATCCTGGTGCCGACGACGGTCTTGGCGCAGCAGCATTTTGAGACTTTTCAGCAGCGTTTGGCAGCTTTCCCTGTAAAAGTGGAAATGCTTTCTCGTTTTCGTAAGCCGCGTGCGCAAGCAAAGATCGTTTTTGAATTGGCTAAAGGCGGCGTGGATATTATCATTGGCACGCATCGTTTGATCTCTGGAGACGTGGTCTTCAAGGATTTGGGGTTGGTCATCATCGACGAAGAGCAGCGTTTCGGCGTTGCGCATAAGGAGCATTTGAAAAAGATGCGCACGGAAGTGGATGTGCTGACGATGACTGCCACGCCGATCCCGCGTACTCTTTATATGGCATTGACGGGGGTGCGTGATATCTCGAATTTGAATACGCCGCCCGAAGAACGCTTGCCGATCGTGACGCATGTAGGCCCATATTCACAGAAGCTTGTGCGGCAGGCGATCTTGCGCGAGATGGATCGTGGGGGGCAGGTTTTCTTTGTGCATAACCGCGTCCAGACCATTAACGCAATGAGGGCACATGTGCAAAAACTTGTCCCTGAAGCACGCATCGCGATAGGGCATGGGCAGATGGTAGAAGGACAACTCTCGAAGGTGATGTCGTCTTTTGTTTCAGGAAAAGTGGATGTTTTGCTGGCGACGACGATCATCGAATCGGGTTTGGATATTCCCAACGCGAATACGCTTATTGTAGATCGTGGCGATACCTTTGGTTTGGCACAGCTCTATCAGCTACGCGGACGTGTCGGTCGTGGCGCGGTGCGCGCTTATGCCTATTTCTTTCGGCATCGCAAAAAACGCCCAACCGATGAGGGGCAGGCACGTCTTGAAGTGATCGCTGAAAATACGCAACTAGGGGCGGGATACTCCATAGCCATGCGCGATCTTGAAATTCGTGGCGCGGGCGATCTGCTCGGCACGCGCCAGCATGGGCATATGGCATCCGTTGGCTTTCATCTCTACACTCGGCTGCTTTCGGAAGCTGTCGCAAATTCCAAGCTGGAAGTGGAAGGCGCAAGCGAAGAGCTTTCAACCTTCAGATCGGTCAATACGCAGCCCGTCAACGTGGAGTTGCCGCTTGCTATTGGCATCCCTATTACCTATATTCCCGATCAGGATTTGCGCCTGCGGCTTTATCGTCGTCTAGCGAATATTGTCGACGAAGGTGAGTTGGACGCCCTACGCATTGAATTTGCCGATCGCTTTGGTGATCTTCCAGAAATGGTTGAGAATCTTCTTTATCAAATCGCGGTCAAGATACGTGCAGAAGATGCGGAATTGCAATCAGTGGTGATGAATGGCGCACAGATCGTGCTTCGTTATGCAGGTGAGTATCGCCGCATCTTACGTGACCTGGGGCGTGATTCCCGTAAAGGAAAAAATGCCTACTGGCTAACATTTGGGCAACAATCCGATTGGCAGGAGAGATTGCTAAAAGTATTGAGCGAGTTGGTAAAATAGAGCAACTATTTTGCGCAAAATGCGTTTTAAGTTTTAAGTTCAGTATAATCAATCTTTTTAGGACACCACAAGGAGTGTAAAAATGAAATTAAAAGAAAATATGGGTCAGACAGATCGAATCGTTCGCTTGGTTCTTGCTGTAGTTTTTGCTGCGTTGTATTTCACCGGCACCGTTAGCGGAACTTTAGGAATTGTATTGCTCGTTTTGGCAGTCGTTTTTGCTGTCACCAGCTTTGTTAAATTCTGCCCGCTTTACCTGCCCTTCAAGCTTTCAACCAAAAAATAAGTACGAACAAGATTTTCTAATAAAAACTGCTCCTTGAAAAAGGAGCAGTTTTTATTTCCGATTTATAGAAACCTTGCCTTGAGTTCTTCTGTCGGGATCATACATTCATCTTTTTTTCCAAACCAACCATAGCGATTGCGGGCAACCCAGTCGTAAATATTGTCGCGTAATTTTTTAGGCACAAATCGAAACACCGATAGAAATTTCCATAACCCGCTAAGCTCAGCGGCTATCGCCATGGCAGCGGAACTTTTGCTCAGGATTTCTCCATCTTTGAATAATAAAATGCTTTCAGGGTTCTCAAAAGAATATCCGTTTCTTTTCAGCGTAGCTTCGCCAAAAGTTGATTGGGCTGCTGTAAATTTAAAAACCGCCTGGGGGTCACGTTTAATGATAAAGCGCACTGTCCAATTACATAAATTGCAAACCCCATCGAAGATGATCACATTATTTTCAGTCATTCTTGGTTTTCTCCAGAGATTGTTATAATTTCTATATTCTGATTTACGGAGGCTGGCATGAATTATACAATCGACGAAGGATATTTGACGAAAGTGACGCAAGAATTAGTACGCATCAACTCGACCAATCCCTTGCTCTCTCCTGAAGGGAAAGGGGAAGCGGATATCGCGGCCTACGTTGCGGATCGTTTGGGTGAGATGGGGCTGGATGTGAAGCGCAGCGAGATCGCGCCTGGACGCTGGAACGTGGTCGGCACCCTCAAGGGGATGGGTGGCGGACGCAGCCTTCTGCTTAACGCGCATATGGACACGGTCGGTGTCGATGGCATGACGAGCGATCCCTTTAGTGGCGAGTTACGCGAGGGACGCATTTACGGACGTGGTGCGCAGGATATGAAAGCCAGTCTTGCCGCAATGTTGGCAGCCGCCAAAGCCCTCGTGGATGCAAAAATCCCGCTCAAAGGCGATCTGCTCATTACAGGCGTGGCAGACGAAGAGCATAGTAGCATCGGTACCGAGGGCTTGGTGAAGGAATTTAGCGCGGATGCTGCCATCGTGACCGAGCCGACCGATATGCACCTTTGCCGCGCACATCGTGGCTTTATCTGGTTTGAAGTCGAGGTCTTTGGGCGCGCGGCACATGGCAGCCGTTATGCAGAGGGGATTGATGCCAATATGCGTATGGGGCGTTTTCTGGCAGAATTGGACAAATTGGAACAAGAATTATTGGCGCGTGAGCCGCATCCGCTGGCGGGACCACCCTCATTGCATGCATCGCTTTTGGAGGGTGGCACTGAGATCAGCACCTACGCCGATCATGCCAAGGTGACGATTGAGCGGCGTACTGTGCCCGGCGAATCTGTTGATGCGGCGAGTGCTGAAATTCAGGCGATTATTGATCAGCTTTCGGCCCAAGACGAAAGTTTTAGCGCCAAGGTGACGGCAACTTTTTTACGCGAACCTTTTGAAGTAGCGCAAGATGCGACCATCGTCCAGATGCTCGATAAAGCCCTGGGTGCGCGTCTTGGGCATCATTCGGAGCATACAGGTCAAACTTTCTGGACAGATGCCGCTCTGCTCTCAGATGCGGGCATGGAAACGGTTTTGTTGGGCCCGATAGGCTTTGGGTTGCATAGTGCTGAGGAATGGGTGGAGATGGCCTCTGTGGTCGATCTGGCGTATGTGCTGGCAGAGGCGGCAATAAGATATTGTAGTTAATAAAAACAGGCGACTGCCACTTCAAAAGTGATTGCCACCTGAAATATGTGTTCCTGATTTTGACAGACTACAAAAGTCTTTAAGACTTTTGTAGTCTGTTTTGCTATTCACACCCATTCGCCAGATGCCCTGCAAAGGTCTCGGCGAAGGCGTGCAGGCCGCTTCCATCACAACGGGCGCGGAAGTAAAAATAGGGTGTTTCAGCAGGGAAGGCGACCGCTTCGAGTGATCCGAGCGAAGGGTTGCAGATCGGCGTGGGCGGCAGCCCAGCATAGATATAAGTATTGTAGGGGGAGTTGACTTCGAGATCGGCGTAAGTGAGCGGGGATTTCCACCAGCTCTGATTAAATTCATTGTATCCCAAGGCATATTGAATGGTCGGATCGGTCTCGAGCTTTTGCCCGGCGCGCAGACGATTCAGAAAAACTGACGCGATGGTTGCCCGTTCATCCGCGATGACGGCTTCTCGCTCGACGATGGAGGCGAGTTTGACGCCGTCGTAGAAGCTTAGCCCTTGCGCGGCGAGGCCTGCTTTAATTTCGGGGGTGATGTGAAATGAGAAGTTTTGTGTGAGTAGGCTGACGAGTTCGTCCGCATTCAGGTCACGCGGCAGTGGGTAGGTATCTGGAAAGAGAAAGCCTTCGCTCGCGGCGGCACCCACGTCGAGGGCGGTGGGGGGATATTGTGCGGCATTGAGAAAATCTTCGGGGGTAATGGTTAAGCCCGAGGTGGGGAGCGACGCGGCGACTTCTTCCATCCGCCAGCCGGGCAGGACGATAAATTCGACAAAAGAAGCGCGCGTATCCTGCAACATCCCGGCGATGCCGGGAATGGTGAGCGAGGGGCTGAGCCTATAGTCGCCGGGCAGGAGATTAGTGTCCATGCCGGTGTAGACGAGATAGGTGATGAAGGCCTCGTCGTCGCGGATGAGCCCCTGTTCTTCGAGGCGCGCGGCGATGAAATAGGGGGATTCTCCGGACGTGAGGGTGAAGGCCTGCTCGGCGCCGTAAACGTCGGCAGGGCGCTGGATGGTGCTGTCGTGCCAGAGAATTTTTGCGGCATATTGGAATCTTTGTGTGAGACTAAGCCTTGTAGAGGGGACGCCATAATGGCTCGCGGCCAAGGCGGGGATGAGAAAAAAAGGCAGCGCGATAGCGAGCAGGAGCAGCAGGGTGGCGGTGAGGGAGAGAGTTTTTTTCATAACTTTCAGTCTCTGAGCGGAGCAGCGAGCGAATGCGAGATGCGTAGTCGACGTGTGCCCTTCAGGGTAAGAGCGGGTTTGATGAGAGTCGTCCTTCGACTGCGACTTCGCTGCGCTTCGTCTCCGCTCAGGAGTTGTGATTATCTTTGAGCATCTAAATAGGATTGCAGAATGACCGTCGCCGCGATCTGGTCGAGATGACCACGCCGCTTTTTGCGCGAAACCCCCATCTGGATGCGTGCCTGACGCGCGTATTGAGTGCTGTAGGATTCGTCCCAAAGCTCAACGGGCAGATCGGTTTGTTCACGCAGGGCTTTGGCAAAACGGGCGGAGCGACGCCCTTCAAAGTTGGGTTTGCCGTTCTCGTCAAGCGATTGCCCAATGACGATCAGTTTGGCATCTCGTTCAAGGGCAATCGCGGCGACTTGAGCAGCGTCGATCTCGCGCTTAATATGCTTGATAATGGTTAGCGGGCTGGCGATGGTAGCGGTCTCGTCGCTAAGGGCGAGTCCGATATTTTTTTGTCCGGGGTCTACGGCTAGGATTCTCATAGTTTCTCCGTAGACTACAAAAGTCTTAAAGACTTTTGTAGTCTCTTGCTTTACTCCACAATAAGTTCAATTCGAAAAGGTGCCAAGGGCAGCCAACGCCACCAGGAGGGCGAAATAATAATTTCAGGCGCGGATTCGAGCGCAAGATTTTCTTCGAGTGCGATGGTTGCATTTTCGAGCTTGCGCCCCTGTGTCCAGTTCGCGATCTGGGCATGGGGAATATTCGGGAGCAATTCCTGTTCCACGCGCATTTGCCAACTTGTCACGCCGAGGGTATTTGTCGCAAAATCGTCCGAATGCGAAAAACGTAGCGAATCGGGTAGGGGACTGAAGCCCGGCTGCAAGGATGCCGAAAGGGCTGCTTGTGCCAGCTCTGCCAAGTCGGCTTCGTTAGCATATTGGATTTCGACAGCGGCATTTATCGTCAGGGTGACGCGGTCGCCAGTTTCGCCTTCGGGCGGGTCGTAGGTTTCGTCGAGAACTTCCAAGTCTACAAGTGTATCGGGGAAAACGATGTCGTTTGCCGTCAACTCATCCGCAATCGCATCTTGTGCCTGGGCGTGAAAGCCCGCCAGAATCAGATCATAAAGCTCTGTGCGGTCGCTCTCGGTAGGGATACTCACAAAACTATCGCCGCCGCCCGTCGTCGGGGCGGGGTTGGTGGCAGTCAGCCAAAAGTTAAGTTCCCCTTCGATGGCCTGAAGCACATCCACATCCAGGTTGCCGCTTTCGCCAAAAGTCAGCGCGACAACGGGCACTTCAAGGTCTTCACCGATGCCAGCGTTGACCAGTGCCGCCACTTCCGTCTCAAAGCGGATGGAGTCATCTTCGACGCTGCGGATGACTGTCCCGATCGGGATACTGACGGGTAAATCGGTCAGATTTCGGAAGAGTACCGATCCGCGCGCGCCCTGGCTGGGCACCGCTTTTTGACCGCTGGCTGCCAGTGAACGCTCTTCCGTTAAAATGACGCGCAAGGTTTGGGCAGGGATGCTGCCCGAGAGAAAAACTTCCTGCACATCGGCGCTAGCACGCACAGGGATGGTGAGGGTCTGCGTGCCACGTTCAGGTTCGATGGTGATCGTAGCCTGTGGAATGAATGCCACTAAAAGCGCCAGTAGAGCCAGCGTGGCAAGTGTGAGCGAGATGATCCGCGCAGCGATGTGAGTACGCCATTTTGCTTCGGCGGGACGTAGTTCTTCGCGCGCAGTACGCAGACCTTTGCGGCGCGGGCGTCTTTTCAATAGCGGTGCTTCGGGCGTTGCCCAAGCTTCGCGTTGGGCAGCCAGATTGCTCTCAAAAACGGGCACGCCCAACTCATTTGCCGAGCGAATGACCTCAAGCGATTTGGTGACCAAGCCCAACTCCGCACCCAAGCTGCGGGCGTGACGTTGGAGCAGTTTCAGGTCAAGAAGGTCGAGGTCGAGCCGACGGCGGCGGGGGAAAACCAGCAGGATGCGCGGCGTTTTACTCCAATTCATTTTATCGCGAATAGAGATGTGGTCGTCGTGTGGCTCAAGCTGGATGATCTGCGTTTTCATGGTGGGGGGATTATAGCAGGGTTGAGGAGTAGGTAATTAGAGGAAGATATTTGATTTCGAGGAAACACAATGAAGACTTTGGACCCTATTCATTTAATCGCCAACAAGATTGCAATAGCTAGTAACACTACCCACCCAAGATGTTTACCTTTGGTGCCAATGTACACCAGAAAAGCTCCTGAAAGCATGGAAAACAAGACTGTGTTTTCGACAAACAATTGATATGTATGTTCGGAGCTGGGGAATGAGTACCGTAATAAAATTACACCTAATCCCCCCCCCAAAGATGGTTACAAGATGCCAACTTGCCCATAAAATACGTACATGACTTTCTTTAAGTAAAGGGTGTCCGTTTGTCGGTATGATTTGCCCTTTACGCATACGCCGAAAAATAAGAATTTCACCCATAACTGAGTGAATGAGTCCTAAGGCTAACGACAGACATCCAGCTGCGAATATATAAGTTTCCATAAATATGTTCCTGTAGGGTGCGGCATATCATGATCCGCCTAACTAGGTGATATGTGGAGTCCGACCCCACATGATGCTACGAAAAAAAACTACTTCTTGCTTTCCACTCCCCCCCCTCCCCTTAATAAATCGGCAAACTGGTGTCTACATCCTCCGCCCATTCATTGATCCCGCCTTCGAGATTCTTTAACTTGCGAAAGCCGGCGCCGAGCAAAATTTCGATGGCGTGCAGGGAGCGATTTCCCGTGCGGCAGAAGATGACGATCTCCTGCGCGGTATTCAGTTCTGACATACGGCTGGCAAGTTCGCCGTAGGGGATATTGACCGAGTTGGGCAGATCGGAAATCTGCTGTTCGTGGGGCTCGCGCACATCGAGCAAAATGGGCTTGGATTTTTCGAGTATTTCTTTCAGTTCAAGGGCGCTGATATCCCACTCGGAGGGCCATTCGTCTGTATGATGTCCGGGGACGCCGCAGAACTCTTCATAGTCGATCGGCGCGGTGATGGTCGGGTTTTCGCTGCAAACGGGGCAACTCGGGTTTTTCTTCAAATTGACGTAATCGAAAGTCATGTCGAGGGCATTGTAGAGCAATAATCTGCCTACGAGTGATGAGCCGATGCCGAGCAGCATCTTGATCGCTTCAGTTGCCTGGATCGAGCCGATCGTGCCAGGCAGGACGCCCAGAACACCACCATCCCCGCAGGAGGGGACAAGATGCGGCGGCGGCGGGGATGGGAAGAGACAGCGATAGCAGGGGCCTTCTTTTGCGTAGAAAACGCTGCTTTGCCCGTCGAATTGGTAGATCGAGCCGTAAACGTTGGGGATGCCGAGGAAAACGGCGATATCGTTGCTCAGATAGCGGGTGGGGAAATTATCCGTTCCGTCGATGATGATGTCGTAGTCGGTGGCGATGTCCAGCGCGTTTTCAGCGATAAAAGGCTCGTTATAGACATCCACTTGAATATGCGGATTCAAGCCCAACATCCGCGTGCGTGCCGATTCTACTTTTTCCTTGCCAAGGGTTTCTTCGCTGTGAATAATCTGGCGCTGAAGATTGGATGACTCGACGATATCATAATCCACCAAGCCAATGCGGCCGATCCCGGCTGCGGCGAGATAAAGGGCGATAGGGGAGCCGAGTCCGCCCGTGCCGATGACGAGCGCAGAGGAGGTCTTGAGCTTCTTTTGCCCATCCAAGCCGACTTCGGGAATGAGCAGATGGCGCGAGTAGCGCAGAAATTCTTGATCGGTGAGTGTGGTCATAAGTCGATTCCGCCTGCGATGCTGGGGATGATTCGTAATATGTCTTCTTCGAGGAGAGGGGTTTCCAAATCTTGCAAAGTGATGATGTGTTTGTTGCCTAGAAAGATATTGGCGAATCTGCTGAGTTGCCCATCTTCCTTGTAAAAATGCTCTTTCAACTCAGGATGAAGAGAGAGCAAAAAACTGAGGGCTTCGCCAACAGTTTCGCCTTCGATGCTGATTATTTGTTTGCCCTCTGTGTAGGGGCGCAAGGGTGTGGGGATTTTTATACTCGGCATGGGGGGATTATAGCCTTTTTAATCCATGTTTCACTACCTGTGTTCTCTGAGGTGAGAAAGTCATTTGATTTCGATTTCTTCCTCGATAAACTTACTTCTGTCTTCGAGCAAGCGCCACGAACGGGATGAAACGCTTTTGCCCTTTTCAACGCTGGTGATGATATACGAGAAAAAGGAGTGGGCGCGCTCGCGGTCAAATTCGGAGGGCTTGTCGGGGTGTTCGGGGTGCGAATGAAAAACACCGATGATGCTCAATCCTTTTTTCTCAGCAGTTTCGTCTGCGTCGATGATGTCTTGCGGGGCGACATCGTAGCGATGATGGCGTTCTTCTTTCTCGCGGGCGTTGGGCACAATTAATATTTCTGTGACCACGCGCGGCTCACCGTCCATGCCGAGAAGGAAACCGACCCCTTCTTCGGGGTAGGTCTCTTCGAGGTGCTGATGGATTTGATCGAGAAGATTTTGCGGGATTTTCAGCATTATTTGATGCCGTAGGGGCGGGGTAACCCCGCCCTTACTATCTCCAAAGTTCCTCGTTGCTCAAATATTTATAGCCCGCATCGGGAAAGATGGTGACAACAACGCCCTCATCAAGCTCTTCGGCAACATGCAGGGCGGCAACAGCCGCCGCTCCGGCAGAAAGCCCCACAAAGAGACCTTCCTCACGCGCGAGGCGGCGTACCATTGTGTAGGCTTCATCGGTCTCGATCTCAACGACACGGTCGTGAAGCTGGGCATCGTAGATGTCGGGATGCAGCGCGCTCTGCATATGCTTCATCCCCTCCAGCCCGTGCAGCGGTTTGGTCGGTTGTCCGGCGATCAATTCGATCTGTGGATTTTGCTCACGCAGATAGCGTCCTGTGCCCATCATTGTGCCGGATGTTCCCATCACCGCGATAAAGTGCGTGATTGTTCCGCCTGTCTGATTGAAGATTTCAGGTCCCGTGCTTTGGTAATGTGCCAGCCAATTAGCGGGATTGCCATATTGGTTGGCATAAAAATATTTATCGGGCGATTTTGCGAGCATCTCGCGGACGACCTTCATGGAACCTTCGGGGCCTTCACTTGCTTCTGTTAAAATTAAATCTACGCCAAGTGAGCGTAAGATCGCAATCCGCTCTTTACTGGCATTTTCCGGTAACGCGAGCGTAACGGGGATCCCCATCGCTGCACCAAAGGTGGCGTAGGCGATGCCGGTATTACCGGATGTCGAATCAAGCAGGCGTTTTTTCGGGGTGAGGTCACCGTTGGCAATAGCGGTTTGAATGATATTGAGAGCTGCGCGATCTTTGATCGAGCCGCCGGGGTTGAACCACTCGGCTTTGGCGTAGATATTGACAGACGGGGGCAAGCCCAGGGTCACGCGGCGAAGCGGCAGTAAGGGGGTATTTCCAACGCGGGCGGGGAGGCTATCCACCTGCATATCCAACTTTTCTAAAGTAAGGGTATTCATAATATTCTCTTAATAAAAACAGCCAACAGGAAATAAAAAAGACAGCGCGAAGCGCATGCAATTTGCAATGCGGAGTTCGTCCACTGTCCTTCAACTGTTGGCTGATTTATTTTAAGGGACGGCGGCTAAGAACCCCGCCCCAGACACGAGCAATATTCTGTGTAATTTCCTAAAAGATTTGAGTACATAGCGGATATTCTACCAACTTAGTCCGATTTGTCAAGCTATAGAATTATTTGGCGAAAGCTTTCTCTTCTAAAAAAACTGTGCAGCTGCCAAGCAGAGCGGTGGCGATGCTGATATCTAAAACAGCAACTCCCAATAGGAAGGCGAAGTTTCCGTGTGCCAGTCTTGAGAGGGTTGCGCCGGTTGTGATCATCAGCGCTAAAAAGAGAAAGAAATATGGGCGATAAAATTGCCAAAACTTGGGGTCTTCCAGCGCATCAATACGAATAAGATTCTTTTTGCAGGCTTTGCGGAAAAGGAATTTGGCTTTAATACCGCCAAAAAGAAGACCAAGAGCGATCGCAAACCATAGCCAAGGAGATGCAGCTTTCAGCGCATATGCTTCGAATAATAGTTCGCTGGCTTTACGGATGAGCATCACGCCGCCGGTCACCCAAAGCAAAACAGCTAAAATTTTGAGCACGCGGTGAGATGTTTTAAAAACCTGGATTTTTGCTGTATTAATCATAAATCCCAGTTTAGCGCAGAAACGGGGTTGCGAAAACTCAGATTTCTATAGATTTTTATTAGGATTTCTTCAGGAAGCGTTGGTCTGAGCGTGTTTTTTGAATATCCTTCTGAGCATTTTCGAGCCAGCCTGTGCGGATATTTTCTGCGCCCTCGAACGCTGGAATAAAAGGTTTTAGATCAAGGAGCGGGGTCCCGTTGAGAATATCAATCTGGTCAACATAGACCCGATCATCTTCAACGCGAAGAAGTTTGACGAGCGAAAGCCCAATGGGGTTTGGTCTGCTCGGCGCGCGCGTGGCAAAAACACCGCGTGGCATTGTGTCAAGAAAAGGCGTGACGGTCAGCTTTGCCTGAGATACCTTGTGCAAGTGGTAGAGCAAATAGATATGCGAGAATCCATCGAGGTCTCTTAACCCCTCTGCATACTCTGGGTAAATTTCAATATGACCGGGTGCGCTGCTGTTGCTCGTCGGTTGGATGGGCATTTCGCTTAATTTGGTAAAGGGGCTGTGGATGATCCCGATCGCAGTGTAGGTAATCTCGATCATTTTCTTTTTACCTTGAGTATCGCAATCTTGGTCGAATGATTGAATGGCGCAGGATCAACAGGCGGATTGCTGACACGCGTCCCCTTATACCCCGTGAAGTCTTCAGGCACAGGAATCAGTTGCTCAACTTCCAAATAACCATCTTCGCAGAGCTCTTCGAGGGTTTGCATATATTCTGTGCCGCTGACGAAAAGCGCATTATTAATCGCCACGAGATAGCCCTCATTTGTCACGAGTGGGCGTACTTTGTTGATCAGGCGCGCGCTGTTTTCGCTCAGGTCAATACGTCCCTTGCGCGTTTCTGCGAAAAAAGGCGCGTCAAGATAAACGCAATCGAATAGCTCTCCCTCGCGTTTAAGACGGTTGGCATGTGCCCAAAAATCAGCACTTTGAAAATCTTTTTTGTGGATAGGGAAACCGTTCAAGGTGTAGGATCTTTTTGCGACATTCAGGAATTTACGACTAAGATCCGATTGCACGACACGCTCCGCTCCCGCGGCTTGCGAGGCGACCCCGAGACTTCCTGTGTAGGCGAATGTGTTCAGTACGGTTTTCCCCGCTAAATTAGCAATAGCCCAAGCTCTTAAATTGCGCGTATCCAAATACAGACTCGCATCCCGATTCATCATCAAATCCACGGCATACCAAACCCCATGCTCACGGATGCGGTCGCCCGCTTTTCCGCCGAAGATGAGAACGCCGTTCTTCTGCTCGGGTGTTTCTCCCTTGCGTGTCTTGACGATGATCGCCTTTAGCCAGTCGAACTCATCCAGCAAAAACGCCCGCGTCGCTTCGACGAATATCTCGCCATCGGTGGGGGAGTCTGCGTAATTGTGGATGATAACTGTCTGCGCGTAGAGATCAATCGCAATATCGGGATTGCCCTCCAGAAAACCGTTAAAAAGACGAAAAGCAGATTGATGCTTTTCGTCGAAGAGATCGGCTCGCGCGGCGATGGCATTTTGGAGGATTTCTTGAAAGTTTTTCATCGAACTAAAAACACGAAGGGCACAAAGTTTAGAATAAGTTTCTTTGTGCGTCTTCGTGTCCTTTGTGTTTAGTTGCTTTTCTTTCTCGGTCTTCGGCTGCCTCGTTTACGTCCTTGTGATGAAGAAGATTTTTTCTGTAAAGGAGGTCTTTCCCGTTTAGGCTTTTCCTCTATTCTCGGTACAAATTTATGCTGCGCCTTCTGATAATAATCATCCAGTAACATCGTGATGATCGGTAACTCATCTGCACCTTCAGAGAGTTTTTGCGCCAACATCTTGAAGCGCAAGCTGCGGTCGGCTTGCAGTTTATCGCGTTCGCGCAGGCTGGCTTCAAGGAAGACCATTGCGCGCTCAGCAACCACATCCGCAACTTCTTCTTCGGTGGGGACAGGGCGCTCATCAAATTCGATCTTGAAAAGCGCGGCGATATGTTTCATCTGGCGTTTTTCGACGGCGTAGACCAACGTCATCGCAATGCCGGTTGCGCCCGCTCGTCCAGTGCGCCCTGCACGGTGGATGTAAGCTTCCATATCATCGGGGGGTTCGTATTGGATCACATGAGATAACGCCGAGATGTCGATGCCGCGTGCGGCAACATCTGTCGCCACGAGAAAACGCAGGGTGCCAGCTCTCAAGCGTCCCAAAACATGTTCTCGTCGATTTTGTGAAAGGTCTGAACTCAGCTCATCTGCATCGTATCCGTAGCGTTGTAAGATCGTCGCTACATAATTTACGCGTCGCTTCGTATTGCAGAAAATGATCGCCGAATGTGGGTTTTCCAACTCGATCAAGCGTATCAGCGTTCTGTCTTTTTCCATGCTTGGCACGTTGTAAGCGATATGCTCGGTATCCGCAACATAGACCTGATCGGTGCTCAGGCTGATGAACTCAGGCTCGTGCATAAACTCATTGGCGGCACGGATAACATGCACAGGGAAAGTTGCTGAGAACATGCAGGTATTCACGGCATGGCGCGGCAGATGACGCTGCACATCTTTCATATCAGGATAAAAACCCATCGAAAGCATTCGGTCGGCTTCGTCGAAGATCAGGATCTCAAGGCGATCCAGATTAAAACTGCGTTTGATGAGATGATCGAGAACGCGTCCGGGTGTGCCGACTACGATCTGCGCACCATCCTTAAAGGCTTGGATCTGTTCCCCGTATCCAACGCCGCCGTAAACTGCTACCGTTTTAAGACCGCTATCTCGGCAAAGGACTTTTGCCTCCTTTTCCACCTGTTTAGCAAGTTCCCGCGTGGGGACAAGGATCAGCGCCTGACAATATTTTTTGCTTGCGCGCAATCGCTCTAACATGGGGAGTAAAAATGCGCCGGTTTTGCCGCTGCCGGTGCGCGCTTGCATCATCACGTCGCGCTTAGCAAAGAGATAGGGAATTGCGCGCTGCTGGACGGGCATCAGAGAATCCCAGCCAACGTGGCCGGCAGCCGTGCGTAGTCTTTCGGGCAATTCTGCGAATGTAATTTCGGGGAGAGTAGGTTCGGGAATTTCGTTTTCTTCGGGTGTTGTAGTATTCAAATTTCTCTCTTTTCTTGTCTGGGGAGAATGCGTCGCGCCAGTCTTAATGATAAATGCTAAAAGATGTTTTTTTCTTGGTCTATGGGTAGATTCTTATCGTTTGGGTGGGAGGCTTCCTCTTGCCCCTACGATCCTAAAATTTCTTTCACTCTGCCAACTTGCCCATCCATCAAGCGGACTTTGATGCCGTGCGGATGGTTTGCAGAGTTGGTCAGGATATCTTTAACAATGCCTTCGGTTAAATTGCCGCTCCGTTGATCTTTTTTTAATACGATTGCAACTTTGAGACCGGGTTTTATATCACTGCGTTTATTTCCATTCATGCGGTGATTGTATCAGGCATTGGCGTTTCTTGGCACATAAAACAATACTAGATTTCTTGCAAAAAATCATTTTTACCACGCTCGCTGCCGCATGCTTATCAAAATATTTACCATAAAACTGTAATTGTTTTCTTGCAAATTTAAAGAAAAAGCTGAGATATAATTAAGAAGGTATAAATACTCTTCTTTGTTTGAATAGGCAGGAATTTGAATGAACTGGCAAGAAATAGTTGTTATTGTTGTATTACTTCTTTCCTCTCTAAGCGGTTTGGTACTAACCTTTTATACTTGGCGCCGCAGGTCTTTGCCTGGTTTATGGGCTTTTGGAGTTATTGCGATCGGGTTAGCCTGGTGGTCATTTTGGTACGCCGCCGAAGTTGCGTTGCCCGGCTTGCCCTCGAAGGTCTGGATGGCGCGCCTGGAGTATATTGGAATTGTCTGGGTCCCCTTTGGGTGGGTGACTTTTGCTTTAGCTTATACCGAACGGGGAAAGTGGCTCACAAGAAAATGGATACTATTGCTGGGACTTATTCCAGTCATCACAATTATAGCTGCCTTCACCAACGACTTTCATCATTTATTTTATACCAGCGTAGCTCTAAATGAAAATGGGCCTCTTTCGGTACTCGACGCCAGCTATGGCCTGCTTTGGTATTTGAACTTTGGTTACGCATATATCCTGCTCCTTGTAGGGACAGTTTTACTCTTCATTAGGATTTTTTCTATTCCGAAGGCGTATTGGTTCCAACAAGTATTATTAATTATTTCGCCGCTTTTGCCTTGGGTGGCTAATTTGCTTTATGTTTTGCGTATTAGCCCGATGCCGCAATTAGACCTAAGTCCACTAGCTTTCACGGTTAGCGCGCTTATTCTCGGCATGGATATATTTCGTTTCCGCCTCTTCGATGTTTCGCCACTTGCACGTTCCACGGTCATTGATAATATGGATATTGTGATGATGGTGGTGGATAACCAGGATCGTGTTGTTGATGTAAATCCTGCAGCTTGTGCGCTGCTTGGATATAAAACAGAAGAGCTTTTAGGACAAACTGTTAGAGAAATTTTCCGTGGTTTTCCTGAATTATTTGAACGCTTTAGTAATGTGGCTGAAATTAATGAGGAGATTGATATTTCTCAAGATGGCAACCAACTTTACTTTCGTGTTCAAATTAATCCGATTTATGATAACTCGCAGCGAGTTAGCGGGCGGCTGTTACTACTAACAGATATAACACGCAGCAAAATAACAGAACAAGCACTGATGCTTGCACAAGTACGCACTGAGTTTTTAGCGAAAGTATCGCATGAGCTTCGCACCCCCATCAACGCGGTCTTGGGGATGGCAGAGTTACTCACACATGGTGTTTATGGCCCAGTAAACGATAGACAAGAGAAAGCTCTTAATCAAATCGTTGAGCGTACTGTGCATCTTAATCACCTTATTAAGGATTTGTTAGAGTATACACATCGAGAAACCGGGAACTTTGCGCTTCAAAATAAAGAATTTTCTCCAGTCAAGCTGCTGGAGAGTGTCCAGGAAATTTTTGGTGTTCTTGCGCGTGATAAAGGTTTGTCGCTTAAGACAGAGGTACTTCCGGGCATCTTCCCGACAATGCTTGGTGATAGTACGCGCTTGCTCCAAATATTGCTTAATTTAACCGAAAACGCGATTAAGTTTACAGAAGTGGGCGAGGTGGTTGTCCGTTTTCAAAAAGTAGACTCTGAGCATTGGGCGCTTGAAGTTTCTGATACTGGCATTGGCATCCCTGACGAACTTCAAAAACATATTTTTGAAGCCTTTCAGCAAGCTAATTACAGCATAACCAGAGATAAAGAAGGCGTTGGTCTTGGGCTTTCCATTGTCAAACAGTTAGTAGACGGGATGGGTGGCACAATTCAGATAAAGCAAGTGGATCAAGGTGGAACCACCTTTCTGATCGTTTTGCCGCTATTGAAATCGGATGCCAAAGGAAACGACTACTTAATTGATACGAACCTTATGTTTTAGGGAAAGCGGTGATGATGAACGCCTTGGCACTGATCGTTGAAGATGATAAAGATATTGCGGAAGTTTTTGATCAAGCCTTGCAGCGTGCAGGGTATGAAACAAAACTCTGCCTGAGTGGTGAAATTGCGTTAACAACCTTGAAGCAAGAGAGGCCTAATGTAGTTGTGCTGGATATACACTTGCCCAAGGTGTCGGGTTTGGATATTTTGAAGGAAATCCGTTCTCAGTCTCGGCTGGATAAGACTTGGGTGATCGTTATCAGCGCTGATAGCTCTGTTACTGATCCCCTCAGGCGCGAAAGTGCTGCGGATTTTGTGTTGGATAAACCAGTAGGATATGTTCAACTGCGAGATTTATCTGCCAGGATTCATCCAAATAATCAACCTGAAGGGCGTGTTTAGAATAGCTTAGAGGCAACTGTAAACAAACATTTTAGATATTTCCTTTCACGAAAATCGATGGAATGATCGAGTGCATGTGACGTGCGCTCAATTTCTTTTAACGCCCCCTGCCTTGTCGGGCATCCCCCCCCCATTTTGAAAAGATAAAAAGTGTAAGCCTTGTTGCTGTGTTTATTTCCATTCATGGAGTGATTGTAATAGGCTTGAGAATTTGACGTTGCCACCTACGCATTTCTCTTCTACAATTGCTCTAAATATGAAAACTCTACTTATTGATAATTACGACTCTTATACTTTTAATCTCTTTCAACTCTTGGCTGAAGTGAATGGGAAGCCTCCTCTGGTCATTCGCAATGATCAGCTCTCTTGGGAAGAGCTGGTCGAATTAGATTTTGATAATATTGTCATTTCACCTGGTCCTGGATGGCCAAATAATGAACGGGATTTTGGTATTTGCCATCGCGTCTTAAGTGATCTGGATATCCCGATTCTCGGTGTTTGTCTTGGACATCAGGGATTGGGTTTTGTATATGGTGCGACTATCGTTCATGCTCCAACTGTGATGCACGGCCAATTGAGTAAGATAAAACATAATGATGATTTACTCTTTACCGGTATCCCGCAGAGCTTTCAGGCTGTGCGCTATCATTCACTGATGGTAGCCGCAGAGTTTCTACCAGATGAACTCGAGGAGATCGCCTGGGCTGAAGATGGGGTCATAATGGCGTTGCGGCACCGCACACGCCCACTCTGGGGTGTACAATTTCATCCAGAATCGGTCAGTACGGAATATGGTCGCTTGTTAATTGAGAATTTTGCGACGATAACTACCGATTTTTTAGCAGACTGTCCACAAGCGGAAGCTAGCTCAAAGGTGGGAGTGTCGCAGCATTATTCGGTCGTGCCATCCCGACCAGAGATGGATGTCCGCAGAGAATCAGACTTTTCCATCCAGAGTCGTAAATTGGATGTTTTGTACGATCCTGAGCAGGTTTTTGCCAATTTATATATGGATGAGCCATTTGCCTTTTGGCTGGATAGCAGCCGCGTGGAGGTAGGCTTGTCTCGGTTTTCATTTATGGGGTGGAATACTGGACCGCTCAGTCAGGTTGTTCAATACGAAACACTTTCCAAAAAAGTTCAGGTAACGAAGGGCGGCGTGACGCAGGAGATCGAAGGAAGTATTTTTGATTATCTTGACCAGGAACTCGAACGAATGAAAGTCTTTTCGCCAGAGCTTCCCTTTGATCTTAACTGCGGTTTCGTGGGGTATTTTGGTTATGAAATGAAGGCAGAATGCGGTTCTTCGCTGAAGTATGAATCTCACTTGCCAGATGCTAGTTTTATTTTTGCAGATCGTGTGATCGTTTTTGACCATTTGGAAAAGGCATTATATTTAGTTCATCTTCTTGCTGATGAGAATAACGATATCGCTGAGGCATGGTTTGATGCTGTTGAGAAGAAATTGGAGACTTTGCCTGCGTTAACGCGGGTAGAGCCCTCGGTTCAGCACGAGAAAACTCCTGTTGAATTTCATCTGCATCGTTCTTACTCTGACTACGTTAGTGATATTCGACAGTGCAAGAAATATTTATCTGATGGAGAATCGTACGAAATTTGCCTGACCAATCAAATAAGTACGAAAGCAGAGATCGATCCCCTAGCACTCTATCGCCTTCTTCGCGAGGTCAATCCCGCGCCATATGCGGCATTTTTACGCTTCGGCGAGCATGTTGTGCTAAGTTCATCTCCCGAACGTTTTTTGCGTTTGGATCGTGATCGTTGGGTTGAAGCAAAGCCGATCAAAGGGACTGTTAAGCGTGGAAAAACGTTGCAGGAAGATGAAAGTTTGCGCGAAGAATTGCAGTATAGTGAAAAGAATCGCGCTGAGAATTTGATGATCGTTGACTTGCTTCGCAATGATCTTGGCCTTGTCTGTGATATAGGCAGTGTACATGTGCCCAAGCTGATGTATGTTGAATCTTATGCGACAGTGCATCAACTTGTATCAACTGTTCGTGGTCATTTACGGGATGATCTGCATGTCGTGGATTGCGTCCGCGCTGCTTTTCCGGGCGGCTCGATGACTGGTGCACCCAAGTTGCGGACAATGGAACTTATAGATCAGCTTGAGCATGAAGCGCGTGGAATTTATTCCGGGACGATTGGTTTTTTGGGTTTAAATGGCACGGCGGATCTCAGTATTGTGATCAGAACGATTATTAGCACGCCAGCAGGGCTGAGCATGGGGGTTGGCGGTGCTATCACGATCTTGTCAGATGAAGATGAAGAATATGATGAGATGTTATTGAAGTCAGAGGCTCTTACCAGGGCGATTATGACAGCTGCGCATGGAGAATTTAATGAGCAAAAAATCTCTATAAAGGAATGAGAACTTGAGTTGGAGAGATGATGAGTGCAGAAAAGAAAATTTGGGTTAATGGGAAGTTGCTTTCATATCCCGATGCGACGATAAGTCCTCTTGATCGTGGCTTTACTCTTGGTGATGGTCTTTTTGAAACAATGCGGGTTCACCAAGGTGAAATTATTCGTCTCTCAAAGCATTTGACTCGTCTTCGACGAGGGGCTAAGGTGATTGCTCTACCCTTGCCGTGGTCGGATGCTGAGTTTGCTCAGGCAGTTTTGCAGACTCTTGATGTGAATCATTTGCAGGATGCCTTTATTCGCTTAACGGTCAGTCGCGGAGTGCCGAGCAAAAGGGGATTGCTTATGGACGAAGCTACGACAAAGCCTTCATTGATAATCCAATGTGGAGAATTTTTTGGCTATCCTATTGCGTTATATGAACGTGGAGTGCATGCAATCATTAGCACCATTCGTCGCAATGAGCATTCTCCCTTGGCGAATATCAAATCGCTGAATTATCTCGATAATATTCTTGCGCGGCGGGAAGCGGATGCTCAGGGTGCAGACGATGCGTTATTGCTCAATACGGCGGGAGAATTAGCCTGTGCCAGTGCTGCAAATCTTTTTTTTGTGCAGGACAAGAATTTGATCACGCCGCCATTAAGTGCGGGCGTGCTGCCCGGCACCATGCGAAATTTCGTGATGCGCGAGATCGCCCCCCGAAATGGATTGATCGTGCAGGAAAGGCGCATCAAGCCTAATGAGATAGAGAAGATGGATGAAGCCTTCCTGACGAACACGCTTATGGGAATTATGCCGCTGACAAGTATAGATGGTCAGTTTGTTAAGTCTGGCAAGCCAGGGTTTGTGACTTCGTCGTTACGTAAGATCTTGGATGAAAGATAGTTGGCGAGTCTGCTGTATTTATGCTGCGAGCTATTTTTTAAGTAATGGCAAAACAGTAAGTGATGCTGATTTTGCGAGGCAGTTTTATCGCCGAAGCAATCTCGTTTCATTTCAGCTTACCCATCACCTTTTTTATTAGGGTGCGTAGGCAAATAAACACTTTAAGTATTCCCCTTCCCTAAACCCAATTGGATGATCGAGTGCATGCGACGTGCGCTCGATTTCTTTTAACAGTCGCCCTGCGCGGCGTGCGGTGAGATGGATAGCATCGAAGAAAGCATCACTTTCCACGCGGCTGGAGCAGGATGCTTGGACGAGGATGCCGTTCGGGGCGAGGATTTCTATACCTAGGCGCGTCAGTTTTTGGTAGGCATTAATCGCCCCATCCGTTTGGGAGGCTTTCCTGGCAAAGGAGGGCGGGTCAATGATGACCATCTCGAAACGGCGATCTTTTTTCTTCATCTCTGTCATTACTTCAAAGGCGTCACCTGCAATCAGTGAATGCAAATTTGATGAGGGGAAATTTAGTTTGAAATTTCGCTCGGCCGCTTCTATAGCAGGTTTGCTCGCGTCGAGGCTGACGACTTCTGTTGCGCCGCCGCGCGCGGCGTAGACTGAGAATCCGCCGGTGTAGGAGAAGACGTTTAGGACGCGTTTGCCTTTTGCCAGCTTTTCGACGCGGGCACGATTTTCACGTTGGTCGAGAAAGAAGCCGGTTTTTTGCCCGTGTACGGGGTCGGATTCAAAACGTAAGCCGTTTTCTGAGAAGATGATCGGTGCTGTTAAGGCTTCTCCTTGCAGGACCATACCGTCTTCGAGATTGAATTTATTTTCTTTTAGGCTGCCACCCAAACGTAGAACAATTCTCTCTGCGGGGAAGATATCACCCAATGCGGCAAGGATGTCGTTGAGATGTGGGATCCATGCCGGGGTATAGAGTTTGATGACGTAAGTTTCGGCGTAGCGGTCGATGACCAGCCCGGGCAATCCGTCGTTTTCGCCGTGGGCGAGTCTGTAGCCATTGGTCAATCGCTTGGGAGGAGAATCACGCAAGGGTGCACGCAGTTGGGATGTGGTATCCAGTTTGGCTTTGAACCACTCTTTGTTAATGGCAGCAGGCTTCAGGCGTTGCAAGATGCGGACGCGTATCGTCGTATTGGGGTCGTATAATCCAATTGCCAGAAAACGTCGCTTTTTGTCGAATATGACCGCTAAATCCCCGGCTTTGCCGACATGGCTTTGCTCTCGGATAGCCTGCTCGAAAATCCAGGGATGACCCTGACGGATAGCGCGCTCTGCAGCTGGCGTAACGCGCAGGGCGATTCTTTTTGTAGAGGGGGAAGGCAATTTTAACATTTCTTTTTCAAATCGTCTTTTTCGTTGTAAAATAATGCATTATGTCGAAAACGCTCAAGGTACTCTTTCTCGCGGCAGAGGCCGCTCCTTTTGTTAAAATAGGTGGTTTGGCGGATGTGGCCGGCGCTTTGCCGCGTGCGTTGCGTGCTCTTTCTGAAGAGGATGCAGGGGGCGTCAATTTGGATGTACGTCTTGCGCTGCCGTTGCATATGGTCATTCGGACAGAATCTGCCACTTTGCGCCCAGTGACAAGTTTTACTCTTCCGCGTGCAAAGAGCGATATGAGTGTTCAAGTCTTTGAGACGCGCTCTGAAGACCTGCCGGTTTATTTTGTGGCGGGCGAACCGATAACGACCAGCGGCTCTGTTTATTCTTCGAATGCTGCGTTGGACGGAGAAAAGTATACCTTCTTTTCCGTGGCAGCATTGGAGATGACCAAACACCTTGAGTGGCAGCCTGATATTATCCATGTCAATGATTGGCATACAGCTTTGGCAGCCTATGCTTTACAACTGAAGCATTGGAATGGGGAGATGCGTGAAACAAAATCTCTGCTGACCGTGCACAATTTGCCTTTCCTGGGACCTGACCTAAGGGGACGCCTCGTATCTTATGGTTTGACACTGGCTCAGACAGACCTGCCTGAGTGGGCACGTGCGATGCCGCTTCCTCTGGGATTATGGTCTGCGGGAAAGACTGTGGCAGTCTCTCCGACCTATGCTAATGAAATGTTGACGCCTTCTTTTGGTTCAGGGATGGAAAACTTCCTGACGATTCATCAAGACTCGCTTATGGGTATCATCAATGGTATTGATGCCGAGAGTTTTGACCCAGCTACTGATGAAGCGATCTCGACAAATTTCACAGCTGAAACACTCAAAGAACGTGCCTGGAATAAAGCTGCACTTCAAAAACTGATGGGTTTGGATATTGATTCATCTATTCCGCTTTTTGGCTTCGTCTCGCGGATGGATACTCAAAAAGGGGTAGACCTTGCTATCGACACCCTTGCTAAACTCAAAGATACACCCTGGCAGGCAGTTATTCTTGGCACAGGCGATCCAGCTCTTGAAAAACGCGCTAAAAATCTTGAAAAGAAAATGCCAGATCGCGTGAAGGTCGAAATTCGCTACGATGGCAGGCTGGCGCGCAAAATCTATGCTGGCAGCGATATCTTCCTGATGCCCTCGCGTTATGAACCTTGCGGACTTTCGCAAATGATCGCCATGCGTTATGGCTGTATCCCGATCGTGCGCAGTACAGGTGGTCTGAAAGATACAGTCAAGCACGCTGAAACAGGCTTCCTTTTTGAAAAAGAAACAATTGCGGCATTCCGTAAGGCCATTAACGAAGCCCTGGGCATTTATGCTAATAACGAATATTGGCAAAGTTTGCAGCGTAACGCCATGGCACAAGATTTCTCGTGGAAGAACTCCGCGAAGAAATATGCAGCCCTCTATCAATCTTTATTACTCCCATAAGGTTTAATGTGAAAGCTCAACGCAGTTCTGGTATTCTCCTGCACCCAACCAGTTTCCCGGGTCGTTATGGTATTGGCGATCTTGGTCCCCAAGCCTATCGCTTCCTTGATTTTCTCCACGAAACAGGCACGCGGCTTTGGCAAATTCTGCCGCTCGGTCCCACTGGGTACGGCGATTCTCCCTACCAGTCCTTTTCTGCTTTCGCGGGCAATCCCTACTTGATCAGCCCAGACCTTCTCCTTGAAGAAAATCTTCTCCACCCCGACGACCTCAAAGAAGATTTGGATTTTGATGCCGATTCCGTCGATTTTGGACGTATCATCGGCTGGAAGTTGAGTCTGCTAGAGAGAGCCTTCATCCGCTTCGCGCGCGAACCCGAACTTGCTACTACCCGAGAGCAGTATGCCGCCTTTTGTGTAGATACTGCCACCTGGCTCGATGATTATGCTCTTTTCATGGCGATCAAGGAAGCCCACGGGGGCGGATCGTGGGCAGGTTGGCCTCCGGAATTACGTAACCGAGAAGAAGCTGCTATAGCGGAAGCATGTGAAAAGTTCAGCGAAGCCATCGAGCGCTTCAAGTTCTATCAATTCATCTTCTTTCGCCAATGGAATGCTTTACGAGCTTACGCCAAAGAAAAGAACATCCAGGTTGTTGGCGATATTCCGATCTTTGTCTCTTTTGATAGCTCCGATGTCTGGAGCAATCCCGAACTCTTTTACCTCGATGATAAAAAAGTGCCCACCGTTGTGGCGGGTGTTCCGCCGGATTATTTTTCACCTACCGGGCAACTTTGGGGCAATCCTATCTACAAGTGGAGCGTTCATAAAGAGAGCGGTTATGCATGGTGGATAGAGCGCTTTCAAGCCTCGTTCGATATAGTTGATATTGTTCGTCTTGATCATTTTCGTGGTTTTTCCGGATATTGGGAAATCCCTGCCGACAGCCTGACAGCTGAAACCGGACGCTGGGTGCCGGGTCCCGGTGCGGATTTCTTTGACGCCATGAAGGCGGCTTTGAAGGAGTTGCCGATCATCGCTGAAGATTTGGGCGAGATCACGCCAGATGTTTTCGAGTTGCGCGACCAATTTAATTTACCCGGCATGAAGATTTTACAATTCGCTTTTTCTGATGAGAGCAATCCATTTTTGCCGCATCATTATCCTGAAAACTGCGTTGCCTATACGGGCACGCATGATAACGACACCGCGCGTGGATGGTATGCTGCTGCTCCTGAGCATAATCGTGATTTTGCCCGTCGCTATATGAGCGTGGATGGAAACGACATTTCATGGGATCTGATCCGCACTCTTTGGCACTCAAAAGCCAATTGGGTCGTGGCACAAATGCAAGATTTGCTTAATCTGGACAGCGACGCGCGCATGAATTTCCCCGGTCGCCTTGGTGGCAATTGGGATTGGCGTATGCGAGAAGATGCCTTGGATGATGCGCTGAAAGATAAATTGCGTGCTTTGAATGAAGCGACTGATCGCTAAAATATAACTTCCGAATTCTTCTAGAATTCGGAAGTTTTTTTTCTTTTGGCTCACTCATTTTTCTGTGACGTCACATATATCCCTGCCAGGATCAATACGCCGCCAATGATCTGAAAAAGAGTTGGGGTTTCTTTGAGAATGACGAAAGCTAAAATGCTTGAGCCGATCGGTTCGCCGAGGGTGATCACGGCGACCAAGGCAACGGGTAGATAGCGTAATGCCCAGTTATAGGTTGAGTGCCCAACAAGCTGCGGGAATATAGCCATTAGCAGCAGCCAGAGATAGGTGAGCGGCGAATAGCCGAAGAGACTTTGCCCGGAGATAATCACCATCACCAACAGGACGATGGCGGCCATCCCGTAAACGAGGAAGATATACGGGATGAGCGACATCTTGGCGCGCAATCGTCGACCGATCAGTAAATAGCCTGCAACTGCCCAAGCTCCTGCCAACGCCAGGAAGTTACCTTTCGAAGCCTCAGCCTGCCCAACGTCCGAGAGCGATGCGCAGATGATGCCACTATTCCAGACGCAGCCCTCGCTAAATCCGATGATCGTCCCGCCGATGAGCGTCAAGACCATCCCGATGATGATGGTTTTGGTCATTTTCTCTTTGAGAAAGATCGGCGCAAGAATAGCAACCCAAAGCGGGGATGTACTAACGAGCACGACCGAATTGGTAACAGTTGTGTATTCAAGGGAGGTGATCCAGGTGGCAAAGTGGATGGCGAGGAAAAAGCCAGAAAGTAGACCTAAGAGAAGCTCTGCTTTGCCTAATTTCTGTAATTCTGCGCGATGTCGGATGAGAGCCGGTGGTGCGAGAAAGAGGCTGGCGAGCAAAAGACGCGATGCGGCAATCACAAGGGAGGGGGCTTCTTCTTGTGCAAAGCGAATGAAGACCGAAGCTGTTGAAACAGCGAGAATGGCAATGCTGATCGTGACGAGCAGACGTAATGGAGATGGGGGATTAGCGGACAAAAGTGGCTCCTTGAGTGATTTCTGCTATTCTACTGCCTTTTTTATGCAGGTAGGGTAGAATCGCGCGACAAATTGTTTTCGTTGAGAAAGGTCTTTTATGCCCGTAAAAAATAACGTTACACGCTTGTTGGATTCGCGCAAAATTGTGTATACAGTCTATGAGCTGCCTGCGGAGAAACTTGGAGCGCTGGGTACAGCGGATTTATTAGGTATCTCTGCGGACGTAGTTTTTAAGACGATCGTGGTCACGCGTAAGCCGGGCAAACCGATCTTGGCGATGATCCCCGGCACACATGCAGTCGATCTAAAGATGTTGGCCAAATTCCTGGGTGAGAAAAAGATCGTTTTGTCAACCCAGCATGAGGCTGAGAAATTGACGCAATTACGGGCCGGCGGCATTTCGCCACTAGCCTTGCTAAATAAGGGCTTTGTGATCGTTTTGGATGCGAGTGCACGAGATTATGCTGAAATCCATATTTCAGGCGGTCAGCGTGGATTGAATATCCGCTTAGGCGTAGATGATCTTATCAAGTTGGTAAACGCTCGTGTTGGGGAGATTAGCAGAAAGATAAAAGAAGTTTTATAGTAGTCTTTTAGCTGCTCTGAGTTAGCGTTTTAGAAGTAGGAGATTTTATGGAAAGAACAGAGTCAAGAATTGGGTTTTGGTTTCTAAATTTTTTTGGGTTGAGCATGGCGTTGATCGGGGCGCTTTTTTCTGTACGACTTATTGTTGATACCAGTTTTCGAATGCTCTATCCCTTTGTTCCACAAATTTCTGCGGGTTTAGGGGTCAGTTTGCCAATTTTTGGCTGGCTTCTGATGATCCGCTCTTCGTCCGCACTTCTAAGTCCATTTTTTGGTTCTTTCGCAGATCGTTATGGACGTCGGAAAGTGATGGCTTTTGCTTTGCTTTCACAGGTTATTGGTATGCTGGGAATCACTTTTTTTAAAGGCTGGTGGGCGGCTATCCCGATGTTTTTTAGCGGCTTGGCCGTAAACGCCTATTTACCCGCTCAACAGGCATATATTAGCGACCTCGTCTCTTTTGAGCGCAGAGGCCGCGCTTTGGCATCCATTGATGTTGCCTTTGCTATTTCGGGGGTAGTGATGATGCCTTTGATCGGCTGGATTTTTAGCGTTTATGGATGGCGCACGCCATTCTTTGGATTAAGCGCCTTGAGCCTTATCGCAGCTTGGTTAACATGGCGTTATTTACCTGAAGCTAAAAAATCTCAACATGAAGAAAAAATAATTATTGGGATGGGCGAGCTTCTACGTCAGGGAAACGTGCAAGCATCGCTGGGTGTGGCGACTTTCCTTTTTACCGGAGTAGGCATTTTTATGACCTTTTGGGGCATCTGGCTCACTGCGGATTTTGGGCTTGATTCCGTTGGTTTAGGATTGGTTGCCACCCAAATTGGACTCTCCGAACTTTTCGGCGCAATTTTGGCAGGTTTGCTTATAGATCGCCTGGGCAAGCAGCGTAGCAGCTTGATGGGCATTGGGTTTGCAGCGATCTTCTTTGCATTGATCCCCTTGGCGCGAGAGAATCTAACGATGATCCGCATTGCGTTGGTGTTAACCGTTTTCTGGGTGGAATACGCTATCGTTTCCCTTTTTCCTTTATATGGCGAACAAGCCCCGGAAGCGCGCGCATCGATCTTCTCTCTGATTGCATTGGCAAATGGGATTGGGTTGGCAGTAGGTCCCGTTATTACGACAACGCTTTGGAAAATACGGGGTTTGCAGTCCATTACATCTGTTGGTGCAATTAGTCTTGGGCTGGGATTTCTTCTGATATGGGTCTTTTTAAAGGAAATTGCTCCTGTGCTGGAAAATAATTAGGGGTTTTCCCCTATTTGTTTAGGGGGATAGTACTCTGTGTTAATCCTCTCCTGTTCTCTAGAATAAGAGTGTTCCGAATAATCTCTGTCTTTGTGGAATATGCCCTTTGATTGGGATGGACGTCTAAAGGCCTGATCATAAAATGACACTCTATTAAGGAGAATGCAATGTCGAAGAAAGCTGTTTTTCTTGTAGCTGCTGCATTATTAGCTACATTGGCGCTCGTTTCTTGCGCCGGCCCTGTTGGTCCTGAAGGCCCCGAAGGCCCTCAAGGCCCTGAAGGCCCTGCTGGCCCAGCAGGTGAAGGTTCTGTCGCTGTTTTTGGTGCCGAATATACTGGTTCCGCAGCCTGTGGCGAATGCCATACCGATACTTATGATGTTTTCATGCAATCTGGACATCCATATAAACTGAACGCCGTTGTTGATGGTCAGCCGCCAGAGTATCCCTATACCGAAGTCACTGAGCTTCCTGAAGGCTATACTTGGGATGATATTTCTTATGTCATCGGTGGTTATAACTGGAAATATCGTTTCGTTGATAATGAAGGTTTCATTATTACTGGTTTGCCCGGTACACGTGGCGATGGAAATACCGATTATGTTAGCCAATTCAATTTTGCCAACCCTGTTGTTGGAAATGAACTTGGCGGCGTAGCTTACCATCCTGGTGAAGAGCGCAAATATAATTGTGGCACCTGCCATACCACTGGTTATGATCCAGACACCCCAACCGAAGGTATGCCTGGCATCGTCGGTTCTTGGGAAGCTCCTGGAATTCAGTGCGAAGAATGTCATGGTCCTGGTAGCTTACATGCTGCTAACCCCCGTGGCGTAGCTTTGGATATCGAACGTGATTCTGCCCTTTGTGGGGAATGCCATCTCCGTGGCGGTTCAGAAGCTGTTGATGCAAGCGGTGGCTTCATCAAACACCACGAACAGTACGAAGAACTTTTCCAGAGCAAACACATTACCATCAACTGTGTAGTCTGCCATGATCCACATGCAGGTGTTGTTGCGCTGCGCAAAGCCAATGCTGAAGATGAGACAGTTGCTGTCACACGAACTTCTTGCGAAAACTGCCATAACAGCGAAGCTGCATATCAAAACTCAGAAATTCATCCAGCAGCTTTAGAGTGTATTGACTGCCACATGCCACGTGTTACCAAGAGTGCTGTTGGCAATATCGATATGTTCACTGGTGATATCCGCACACATCTGATGGGAATTAATCCTGGTCAGATCGAACAATTCACCGAAGATGGCAGTAATGCTTTGTCTGAGCTTGGTCTTAACTTTACTTGCCGTAGCTGCCATGTTGAAGGTGGTATTGCAACTGTGAAAACCGACGAAGAGCTTATAACGAAGGCTAAAGGTTATCACACAGAAGAGTAGGTTTTACTGCTTCTAACTCAGATCAAAGGCGTCCGAAGTAATAAAAAACTGCCCCGAAAAATTTTCTTCGGGGCAGTTTTGTTTGTTATTCTTCCTTGCCAATTTTTTCAAATAAATGATGTTCGTATGCGTAAGCTGCCAGTTGAATTCTGTTCTTTAGTCCCAGTTTTTCAAACATATTACTGACATAATTCCCGACGGTCTTTTCACTTAAGTTAAGAATCTGTCCTATTTCGGCGCTTGTTTTTCCACGAGCCAAGTGGACTAAGACATCCATTTCACGATTGGAGAGATCACGAAATGCATCTTCTTTTTCCTTTCGATCTGCCTCACGTACACGTGATAATAAACGGGTTGTTGTGGATGGGTCGAGAGCAGCCTCTCCGCGAGCTGCTGTTTTTATGGCGCGCAATAACTCTTCGTTCCCGACTTGTTTGAGTACATACCCAACCGCGCCCGCATTGATAGCCCGCATAATGAGTTCATTATCGGCGATGGATGTCAGTATTACCACATGGCTATCCGGAAAACGGGACGTGATCTGTCGTGTTGCTTCAATACCGCCTTCGCCGGGCAACCGTATGTCCATCAGAATCACGTCAGGTTGGAGCGCGTCTACCGCCTGAATAGCTTCTGGTGCTGTGCTAGCTTCACCCACCACTTCCATGTCTGCTTGGTCGTTCAGGAGTGTCATGAGGCCCAATCGGACAATGGCGTGATCGTCTACCAATAAAATGCGTGTTTTTTTCATAATTTTTCATCAGCCCAAGGTGCTGTTACAAAAATGATGGTTCCGTTATCTTTTTTGCAGGTGATCGTGCCGTTCAAGAGTCTTGCTCGGTCGCGCATATTACTAAGTCCGTAGCCTGCCTTGAAATTATCCGGCAGTCCTATTCCATCGTCTCTGATCGTGATCTCGAAATCTGTCCCCAGATTTCTTGCCGCCAGATGAACTTCTTGTGCTTGAGCATGGCGAACTGTATTTGCGAATGCCTCATTGACGATAGCCATAATATGATTTGTGCGCCGAGGGGTAAGGTGTTTTGAAATTGGTAAATTGATATCAAGTACTATTTTTATCATAGTCTTGTAATGTGAGGCGTTCGCTAATTTCTGGAGCAAAACAGGGAGTGGTTCGGTTTCTGTTTGTGTGTGTGCATGTAGCTCAACAAGATTTTGCCTTAGGTCTGCAATTGTGTCATTAAGAACGCCTACAGCTCGCCCTAAACGCTTGCTTATTTCACTTTCTGGTTCTGCTATTCGAGAAGCGGACTCAACCAGAAGACCAGCGGTATAGACTTTTTGGATAGCACCATCGTGTAGCTCTCTTGCATATCTTTCGCGTTCAGCGGTAATGATCTGTTGCTGCTCTAATTCTTCGATCCTGCTCTGAGTTTCCACTTCGAAGATCTCAAGAGCTCGCGTAATGGTTACTGTGATAACAAGAGCGATCACTGAGCGAAATATCCAGGGAGGGATTCCCGTAAACTGTGTGAAAGTGTCTGAGTTTAGTATATTTCCAGGAAAAAATTTAACAGGAGGTGGTATTAGCCCGGCAAGAACAGCATAGACAGCTATTGAATAGCCGGCTGCCTGAAAAGTTCGCGCTATTTTCGGGACATGAAGCGAAGCGATGCGTTCCATGGTATAAGCGAGCAAGCCGTATGCAGCTAATAAGCCTCCGGGAAAACCGATGAAATAGCGGGAAAGCGCTATTGCAATATGACGCCACTCCGGATGATTTAATGTCGGCGAATAGAATAGAAAGACTACACTCTGTCAACGACAATTAGAAAAGGACATCACGTTGCGTCAGGTAATAATCTTA
>JABGQU010000193.1 GCA_018648605.1 Anaerolineae bacterium
TAATTGTTTCGTATCTCATACGCCTATTATGGCATACTTATGCAAGAGGTCTACTGTTCAAGGGTTTTCTAAGGAAACTTAGATTTCTTGGTATTGAATTTCCAAAAACGTTAATCTTTTTCTTATATTTGGGGCTTGCATTTTTCAGCAGTATCATGTATTATATTGGCAGCGAACGTCTGGATGCCCCCCTCATCCAGGCGTTTGCTGCTTAAAGAACTAAGTCGCTGATTTCAGCGGCTTTTTTTTACCTTCTCCCCACTTCTAACTTCCTCATAAGCGGGAGCAGAACCCTTAAACAAAAACCTTCCGAAGGTTTGGAACCTTCGGAAGGTTAGTTTTTTAAGCCTAACGCTTACTCTTCGCTTACTTCACCTTCGATGATGTCATCATCATCGGCTGGGGCTTCGCCTACATCGCCTGTTGGCGGTGCTTGGTCTTGCTGCTCCTGTTGGTATAGTTGCTGGCTGATCGCATTGAAAGCATTCTGCAAATCTTCGGTCGCCTTGCGGATGCTATCTGCATCGTCGCCTTCAGCAGCTTTCTTTAGAGTCTCGATCTTGCCTTCGATATCCTTGCGGTCATCGTCAGAGACTTTATCTCCCAATTCCTGGAGCGTCTTTTCTGTCTGGTAGCCAAGTTGATCTGCACTGTTCTTCAGGTCGATCAATTCGCGGCGTTTCTTATCATCCGCTTCATGAACTTTTGCCTGTTCAACCATATTATCAATATCACTCTTATCAAGATTGGTCGAAGCAGTAATCGTCACTTTTTGTTCTTTGCCTGTGGCTTTATCTTTGGCGGTTACATTCAAGATGCCGTTGGCATCAATATCGAAGGTTACTTCAACTTGTGGGATGCCGCGCGCTGCGGGCGGGATACCATCAAGACGGAAGCGCCCCAGCGACATATTGTCGCCAGCCATTGGGCGTTCGCCCTGCAAAACGTGGATGTCTACAGCAGTCTGATTATCAGCGGCTGTCGAATACACTTCAGTTTTACGCACGGGGATGGTCGTGTTGCGTTCGATCATCACGGTCATCACGCTGCCCATCGTTTCCACACCCAATGAGAGCGGGGTCACGTCGAGAAGCAAGATGTCTTTCACATCACCAGCCAAGACACCGGCTTGGATGGCTGCGCCAACGGATACAACCTCATCAGGATTTACACCCTTATGCGGTTCTTTGCCATCGGTCAGGCTGCGCACCAAATCATGCACCATCGGCATACGCGTTGAGCCGCCTACGAGAACGACTTCGTTCAAGCCGCTGGCTTTCATACCCGCATCTTTCAGAGCGGCTTGAAAAGGCAGTTTACAGCGTTTGATCAAATCTTCGGTCATCTGCTCAAATTTTGAGCGTGTGAGCTTCAATTGCAAATGTTTCGGTCCGGAAGCATCGGCTGTTACGTAAGGCAGATTAATCTCGGTTTCCATCATGGTCGAAAGCTCGATCTTCGCCTTTTCAGCAGCTTCACGCAAACGCTGGAGCGCCTGACGATCATCACGTAAATCAATGCCCTGATCTTTTTTGAACTCATCTGCCGCCCAATTGACGATCTTCTGATCCCAGTCGTCGCCGCCGAGATGTGTATCGCCATTGGTAGCTTTTACTTCGATCACGCCCTCACCCACTTCAAGGATGGACACATCAAAGGTGCCACCACCCAAGTCGAAGACCAGGATTGTCTCGTCCTTTTTCTTATCCAAACCATAGGTCAGAGCAGATGCAGTCGGTTCGTTGATGATACGCATCACTTCTAGTCCAGCGATCTTGCCGGCATCTTTGGTTGCCTGTCGCTGGCTGTCGTTGAAATAAGCAGGTACAGTGATTACAGCTTGTGTGACAGTTTCACCAAGATAGGATTCAGCATCGGATTTGAGCTTCGCGAGCACCATTGCCGAAATTTCCTGAGGGCTATATTCACGCTTGTTAATGGGGATGCTGACGCGCACATCATCCGTTGGGCCTGCTATCACTTTGAAGGGCACCATGCCACGCTCGATCTCGGTCTCGTCAAAACGCCGCCCGATAAATCGTTTGATCGAATAAACGGTATTTTCCGAATTGATCACAGCCTGGCGTTTTGCGGTTTGTCCTACAAGACGCTCCCCATTTTTGTTAAAGGCTACCACTGAAGGAATCAAGCGTCCGCCTTCAGCAGAAGAGATGACGGTCGGCTGTCCACCTTCCATCACAGCAACTACGCTATTAGTCGTTCCAAGGTCAATTCCAATGATTTTACCCATGTCTTACTCCTGTAAAAAATATTTTCGGTTGATAATTACGACCCAAAATGATCGTGGCTTTAGGATACTTGACCGATGCAAGAATCTTGTTAACATGGCATAGAAAAAACGTAGGCGGGGTTTTTAAACAATGAAAATCAACCTTTCTGCAATAGGTTTTTCTTCACTGCCACTATTCCATAACCTAAATAAAAAGCGGAGTTGAAAATTTCAACTCCGCTTTTATGATATTTATTTACTGTGTAAAACTAGGGCTGGCTAATTGTCACTGCATCAAGCTCAACTTTGACCGGCAAAGTACCAAAAGATGAAACAGAAACACCGATCTTCCCATCACGCAGGGCATAGTTATTTTCTTCCATTACGCGAGTTTCGTAGCCGTTGATAAATAGGGACAATGTTCTACCATCACAGATAATACTGTATTGGTTGACCTCTTTCCCTGCTTTAATTTTATTGGAACCACCATCGGCAAGTTCAGTATAGATCACAGCGCCATCACTACGAACAACTGCATGGTATATCCAATATAGACCATTATTAGCCATATTGAATTCATACCAGCCCTCATCAGGTGTATAGCGGCAGATCAAGCTGACGTTATTATTATTCACGCCACGATTTTCTGCAGTCACGTCAAGACGGACGTTGTCATATTCATGACCATCATAGGTTACATAAGCCCATTGCCCTTCACTTTCAAGGCTATAGGTCAAACGTCCATCATCTGTGCCAACAAACATGGTGCCAAAATCGTCCTCAGAAAAAGTCGGGACCGCTTTTGTACCGTTAACAACAAAATATGTCCACAAACTAGTATCACCTTCAAATTCTTCGGTATAGAATTCTTGGGCAACGGGCTCGGCTGGTGCAGGAACAGCGGTCGGCGGGTCAACAGCTGGCGGGGCAGATTCTTGAACAGGTGCAGGCTCTTGCACAGGAGCAGATTCATCACCACCCATGTCGATACCACAAGCTAAACTAACCACCATAATAACAGCGACCAGCAGTAAAAAGGGCTTTGCTAATTGATATTTCATCTTCTTCTCCTTTGATTTAGAT
>JABGQU010000194.1 GCA_018648605.1 Anaerolineae bacterium
TCATGGCTTACTCCTTCTCGTAGGGAACGCCATCTGCGGCGGGAACGCGGGTGCGTCCAACAAAGCCAGATAAGATGACAATGGTCAAAACATAAGGCAACATCCCGATGAATTGATGTGCTATCTTGATGTCGGCAAATTGAAGTTGGGTCTGCATGGCGTTCGCAAAACCAAAGAGCATCGCGGCTCCCCATGCGCCGAGAGGGGTGTATTTACCGAAGAGCATGACTGCCAGTGCCACAAAGCCGCGTCCGTTCGTCATGGCTCGTTCAAATGAGCCAACGGCTTCCAGAGTTAGAAATGCGCCTGCGAGACCGGCAATTGCACCACCAACCATTACGTTGATATAGCGGACTTTGAATACATTCACGCCTAGCGTATCTGCTGCGCGTGGGTGTTCACCAACCGCACGAGTACGCAAGCCCCATTTTGTGTAAAAGAGAACATAGTGTACAGCGATAACAAGAACGAAGGTCGCGTAGGTAATGGGCGGATTGTTGAAAAAGGCTGGTCCGATAAGGGGAATATCAGCAAGGGGACCGAGGGGAATGGGTTGCATCTTCCCTTCTGTGGTCAAACCGACTTGGTAGAAATATCCTGTTAGACCGAGTGCGAGAATGTTGATAACCGTCCCGCCGATGATCTGGTCCATTTTCAGGGTGACGGACATATAGGCGAGTAGCAAGCCCATGAGCGCACCAGTGAGAACAGCCGCGATAACGGCGATAAGGAGGTTGCCCGTCCAGACGTTGACGAGAAATCCGACAAAGGCACCGAGGAGCATTTGTCCCTCGATCCCGATATTGATAACGGCGGAGCGTTCGCTCAATAATCCGCATAAGGCACCCAAAACAAGCGGAGTGGACTGTCGAATGGTCGAGGCAAGAACGGCTTCTGTAACCTGGGAATTCAGGATATATTGCCAAATGGTGATTCCGATCACAGCTACAGTGATAAAAATGGTAACACCCCATTGCTTCAGAAATTGCTGCGAAGGGGAAAGGGGGGTGGGGAGGTTAGTTGTATTTTGCATAAGAGGCTCCCTATTGTTGTCCCCAACCGCTGAGGGTGACTTTTTCGCCACTGTCAGCTTTGGTACGGAGTAATTTGCGGATGATCATGTCGGCGGTGACAAAGAAGAGCATCAGGGCTTGGATGACATCAGTGATCTCTTTGGCTACGCCCGCATTGAATTGCATGGTGCTGGCGCCGGCTTTCATTGCGCCGATCAAAATGGCTGCGGGGATAATACCAATGGGGTGTGTTTTACCAAGCAGCGCGATCGTGATGCCGTCAAAACCAAGCCCAGTATTAAAACCGGGCTGATAACGACCAACGATACCTTGTGTCTCAATTGCGCCACCAATGCCTGCGAGAATACCGCTGATAACCATAGTTAGGATAACGGTTGCCGCAACTTTCATGCCGGCGTATTTAGCAGCATGAGGGCTAAGACCGACGGTGCGTATCTCAAATCCCAACGTGGTGCGCCAGAGTAGCCACCAAACAATAACAGCAGCGAGAATTGCTAAGAAAAAGCCGACCGGGATCTCGCCAATGGATGGGATACGAGCGCTGTCCAAAATTTCTGGAGTGCGAGCAACGATATTGCCATTAGATGTGTCCTTGAAGGGGCCATCGGCAAAATAGTCGGTCATATTGATGGCAACATAATTAAGCATGATGGTCGTGATGACCTCATGCGCTCCCGTATAGGCTTTGAGTGCGCCTGGAATGGCTGCAAATGCGGCTCCAGCGGCTGCGCCGATCAGCAGTGCGAGCGTTGCGTGCAGAAAAGGTGGCAGACCTTCGATCATGAAACCAGCGGCAGCAGAAGCCAATGCGCCAAAGAGTAATTGTCCTTGTGCGCCAATATTGAAAAGACCAGCTTTGAAAGCAAACGCGACAGCCAGTCCGCTGAAGATAAGCGGCGTGGCTTTTGCCAGCGTGCGACCAAAAGCTTTCATACTGCCGAAGGAACCTTCTACAAGAGCAGAATAGGCTTGAAGGGGATTTGCGCCAGACACAGCGAGAATGATCGCACCGATGACAAGAGCCAATAGCACAGCTGCCAAAGGAACTGCGATAACTCGCCAGACAGCACCTAACCAACCAGTTATTGATTGGCTGTCCTCTTTGGGAGTTCGTTGTTCATCCATATAAATTTACCTTCTTTAATGGTGGAATACTCGAAGCTGAATTTTACCGTGCTTTAGATGGAGCGTAAAGCGTGGTAGGGAAATAGTTGGTGAGCTGCAATGTTTTCTATGCTTTCGCAACAGGATTACTTAATGCTCCCAAACCTTCAATATCTACTTCTACTACATCGCCATCAGCTAGCGCGCCGACACCGGCTGGAGTACCGGTATAGATCAAGTCACCGGGTTCGAGAGTCATGACTGAAGAGATGAAGGCGATAATTGTGCCAACACTGAAGACCATATCACGCGTGGATGCCATTTGGCGCATTTGCCCGTTGACGCGACAAGTGATAACGGCATCGGCAGGATCAAATTCTGTATCTATCCAGGGACCAAAAGGGGCGAAGGTGTCGAAGCCTTTCCCGCGCGTCCATAAACGATCAGCACGTTGAAGGTCACGGGCGGTTACGTCGTTCCCAATACTGTAGCCAAGAATATATTCTTTCGCATCTTCGGCAATTATATTTCGCCCGCGCTTCCCTATCACAACAACTAGTTCTGCTTCATGCTCCACATGCTGAGATTGGTGGGGCAGGATGATTGCATCGTTTGGGTTGAGGAGAGCGGAGGGTGGTTTGTGGAAAATAAGTGGTAATTCTGGAACTTCGGCGTTATGCTCTTTAGCGTGCGCAGCATAATTTCGCCCAACGCAAAGGATTTTGCTCGGTTGAGATGGGGCGAGCAGTTTTGCTTCGGCAAGGGGAGTTGTAGCATCAAGGCGGCGAAATTCGCCAAAAAGGTCGCCTTCTATGTCGCCGATTTTGTCATCAAGCAACCAACCGTAACGAGGAGATTTCTCTTCTGTTTGGTAGCGTAAAAAACGCATGGGGGTGTCCTCCAAAATGATTAAAATTGTCCCTAGAGTTTAACACAAAGTCGTGTATAATATGCCCCGCACGAGGGCGCTTAGCTCAGTTGGTTAGAGCACCTCGTTTACACCGAGGGGGTCGGGGGTTCGAGTCCCTCAGCGCCCACTAAAAAACACTTCAGCAAAAGTTGGAGTGTTTTTGTTTTTATCGAAACTAAATAATTCTTCTAGGGTTTATATTAAATTTCTCTACCGTACATTAACAGAATCAGTTTCTAGCTGAAATAGAAAAACGGG
>JABGQU010000046.1 GCA_018648605.1 Anaerolineae bacterium
GAACTAAGGGATTATTTATACTGAAATAAAAAAACTCTCCGCCCAATTTTGGGCGGAGAGTTTTTTGTCTAAGCGTTATTTTGCTTATTTAATTAGTATGTACGTTAGGGAGAAAGAGACCATGGTGCTGCAGTTTCAATTTCGCCTGTTTCCATACGTAGTTCGTAAATGGCGGTCGCGAGGTTTAGTTTCTGTTGGAGCATGAAGAAACCGTGCCAGTGTGCCCAGTCTGGTGCACCCATCATTGCACCTTGGCGAGCGCGCCGCCCATCGTGGTGCCAGATGTGATAGTGAAGGGTCATAAAGCCATCTTCCCAGGGATTTTCCTTCAACAAGCCAGCTTCAGCTAAGTCTAAACGCATTGCTTCGACAGGAGCCCAATACTCTATATTGTAGAGTTGAACAGCTTTGTCACCGCTTGCGAAATAGCCTTCTGTGTGTGTGGTGGTGTGACATTCGCCACAAACCTGTTTCATTTCTTCACGTCCAGCTTCTCCATCACCGTACCATATGCCCATTACATCATCGTCATCACGAACTTTTGATTCTTTTGCCCAAAGATTCCAGTAAAGACGTTTTGTGACATTATGGGTAGGCTCAAGATCGCCGATACCGCTCATATGGCAGGTAGCGCAGGTGGGAGCGCGGTAATCGCCAGGTTCCCATTCACCAGAGGGGCTATCCCAGATCCATTCTTCACCTTCAGCCATAAAGATCTGACCGTGTTTGGTGTTTTCGTAAATTTCAATATCAGGATGATCAGGACCAATATGGCATCCACCACAAGCTTCAGGCTTGCGAGCTTCTGAAATTTCAAAGCTGTGTCGGCTATGACAAACGGTACAGTTTCCAATTTCACCAGTGGGATAAACATTTCCCATACCAGCAGAAGGATAGGTTTCAGGTGTTGGGTGACCAGTCTCGTCTACAACGATGGTAACACCATGACATTGCTGACAGCCTGTTTCATCAGGGGCGCCGCTAAGTTCGGGATTGCCTCGGCCCTCGTGAACATTAATTAATGTCTGCATTGCATCTTTGCCTTCATACTGCACCGCTGCACGCTCGTGTCCGCTTTCGTGGAAACTTGCTACGGCGTCTTCATGGCATTCACCACAAACAGCAGGAGGAACCAGCATCGAAACAGTAACGGTGATGTCTTCATGACCTTCAACGCCAGACAATGCCATAGGTGAACTCTCTTCGACTTCGTGGCAGTCGATACAAGAAATACCCTCTTTTTCATGGATGCTGCCGTCCCAATCCATAACGATGCCCACTGTTTCATCAGCATGGCATTCAATGCATTCTACTGCTGCGTCAGTTAGTACTACAGCGGGGGCTTCTTCACCATCTGCTGCTGTATCAGCGGGAGCTGAACTGCACGAGGCGATGACTGCGCCGAGCATAATGACGAGGATAGTTATTACGAACCATTTTAAGTTTTTCATTGTTTTTTCTCCTCAATATCTAGGATTATTGACTGTATTTATTCCGTAATAAATGTTTCTTAAGATTTGAATGTCCTACCTCCTCATGACAAGTCACACATTTAGACGTAGTCTCTCCCGCAAAATATCTTTGGTGTTCTTCCGTGTCATTTGTTGCTGCTTCTAATTCAACATGACAGGTCATACATCCAGAGTCATATACAAACTCTTCACGATGCTCAGTTTTGGCGAGCCAGTCAATCTCTTCAGGATTGCCAAAGTTTTCTACCCAAACATCATGTAGACCAGTGCGGGCTTTTGTATAAAGATAATTCGCAGAATTGTCGTGAGGGAGATGGCAAGCTGTACAGCTTGCTTTAATGCCAACATCGTTATTGCCGCCATGATGATTATCAGCATTAGCTAGCACAAAAGGCTCCATACTATGGCAGCCTGCGCAAAAGTCAGCATTTGAAGTTGCAGTAAAGCTTTCTTCCCCGATGAGCCATGAAAGGAAAGGCAGTACAAAAAAAGCGACGATAGCAATTCCAAGATAAAGACCAATGCGGGCAAACTTGTTCATTTCTTTGATTTTGTTTGGCATAGTTTTCTTCCATTCAAGCAAGTTTTGTGAGAATCTATTAGTGAAAATTAATCTTGCATTAATTTTCACTAATAGTACTCAAGCCAGAACTTGAAAGCCATCCTCAAGATGGACGATATTAAAAGAAAAACGAGCTACCATAAAGGCAACTCGTCAAAAAACATACTTTAAGACTAGTCTTTTCGGGTGGTTATATTTGTTTTTTCTGATACCACAAGGCTGCCTGCACACGATTATTCATATGTAACTTATCAAGAATAAAGCGTAAATGAGAGCGAACGGTATTTTCCGAAATAACCAGGCTCGTTGCAATTTCCTTATTTGTCAAACCCTGTGCAACAAGCTCCAAAACCTGATTCTCTCTTGGCGTTAAAAGATTGATCTCAGAACTTTCAGATTCAGGCATTGCTAAAACGACTTCTTTCAGTTCTTCTTTTTCAGACAATTCCTGTGAAAGCTTTTGGGGAACGCCTTCCGAGAGTGTTGCAAATTCATTTAGTAGGCGCGGTACCATCGCAGGTGGAATGATCGCCTCCCCCGCTGCAACGCGGATAATCGCATCGCGCATATATTTTGAATCGGTGACAGCCTTCAATATATAACCCTGTGCTCCAGCTTTGATCGCCTCGAAAAGATCCTGATCCTTTTCCGAAGCCGTAATCATAATCACTTTCAGGTCAGGGTATAGTGTCAGCATCTCTCGCGTGGCTTCAATACCGCCAATGCCTGGCATTCTCACGTCCATCAAAACAACATCAGGCAAGCTCGGTTTTGCCAGCGCCAAAGCAGATTCACCATCGCTTGCCTCACCAACAACTTCAAAACGTTCATCTCTTTTCAAAAGACTCGAAACGCCCTCCCGAAAAAGGAGATGATCGTCTACCAACATTACTCGAATTGCTTGCAATTCCTTGCTCATACTCAAACTCCAGCTTAGATGCTAAAACGTGGATCAGTGCGCATTTTGGGATAAAGTGGTAATTTTGCGGAGATCACTGTGCCCAAATCGGGGGTACTTATAACGCTGAAAGAACCGCCCAAGCTTTCTGCTCTTTCGCGCATAATACGCAGGCCAAAGTGCCTATCAGCTTGCGTGGCATCGTATTTAAAACCGCAGCCATCGTCTTTAATATTCAATTCAGCAAACTCCCCTTTGACCTGTAAACTGACCTGAGCATATTTTGCCTCTGCGTGTTTGCGCACATTCGTAAGCCCTTCCTGTAGGATGCGGAACAGCTCCGCCTCGACAATAGGCGAGAGCCGTACTTCAGCATCCAGGGGCTGGAAGCTTGTTTCCACTCCGCTTCTCTGTCGGAATTCTGCAACCCACGCCGCTGCGGTGACAGTCAGGTTGCCGGTAGGGTGCGTGCGCAAACCATCAATTGACTCGCGCACATCATAACAGGCATCGCGCACAACGCTACGAATGGCTTTTATTTCGGCATTGCTTTTTTCAATAGCACCGAGCATCAGATCTTCTTCAAGTATTTCGGTTTTAATGCTGAGCCAGCCCAATGTTTGGGCGAGGCTGTCATGTAATTCACGAGAAATACGAGTACGCTCTTCGAGCACGGCAATCTGCTCAACGCGCTGATGATAGACCGCGTTTTCAATTGCTACGCCTAATTGATTGCCAATACTTTCAAGAAGTTGCATGATCTCGGGTGAAAAACTACTTTCCTTTCCGCTGAACAAGATCATTGTGCCAAGCGGACGACTGCGCGATTTAAGTAAAACCGAAGCTAAACGGCTATAACCGGAAGAAGCCGCATGGCAAGTTTTCTCGCTTAGGCATTCCCTTTTTGAGTAGGGCGCGTGGCAACTTTTTTCGCCTATCTCACGAACCAGAATAGCTTCTTCTGGAAGTGGAAGCTCGTCTTTTTGCTTAATGCGCTGAAAACAATTGATGATCTGAGGAGACATTCCTTTGTGAACGGTTATTCTGACATTATCTTCATCGAGCAATTGAACTAATCCCCCGGCTGCCTCAGATGCGTTGATCACTTTTTCAAGAGCTTCTTCAAGCACATCTTCGAGTGCACCGGCTTTGCTGATGATAAGAGCGACCTCTGAGATGGTATCTAACTCTTGTGTGCGTTGTGTAACCCGCTTTTGAAGCGTATCCTGCGTTCTTTTCAAACTAGAGATCATTTGATTAAGCGTTTGCCCAAAAACTTCAAATTCGTCACCGGTGTTAAGGTTGCATTGCGTTTCATAATCGCCATTGCTCACTGCGAGTGCAATCGCTTTTAGTTTCCCAACAGGAGAGATAACCATGCGCCGTACCATAATATAGAGCGCGATCATCACAAAGCCCACGAGGCTGATCGCCGAAAGAGTGAGCATACGACGGCTTTGGGCAAGCGAGGCATCCATCTCGCTGACGGGGATAAGAACACTCAATCCACCGCGTATATCGCCAGCTTGATAGCCTTCGGTATTATGGCATTGAAGGCAGCTTTCTTGCACCTTTAGCGGGGTCATTAAACGATAGACTGGCTCAGAGCCTGTTCTGTCTACAGCTGCGATTGGAGCGGCTTCTTCTTCAAATTGAAGCAGGGCATCGTGTTCAAAATCGTCCGGGGAGTTTTCTGGATTCGTTAGCATCAGACTCGTGATGTGAAAACGATAATCGCCGTTCTCATTGGAAAGGTTGGAGAGCTCCTTGGTGACCATTGCCGGTGATTTTTGGTAATAGCCATTTTCAGAATTAAGATAAAAATCGCCGGGGGTTTTTGTCCAGACGCCATTGTAGGAGGAAACCCACTGGCGGGCAACGGTCATCTCTGAGAGCAGCGCTTCTGCTTGCGCGTGAATTTGTTTGAGGTGCTGCTCTTTTTCGTTTTGGTAGATACTGACAAAAAGAAGCAGGATAGTGAGCGTGATAATTATGCCAATGCTCAACGTAAGGCGCATCCCGATACTGGAGCGGCGGGGGATTTTTTTTCGAAGTTTTGTGAAGCGAGTGCTTACGGTCATAGATTCACCTTGTTTGGCGATTTAGCGGATGTTGCTATTGTAGCCCTAAATTTTATTTATGGGAGGCAAGCCGATTGCATGTTTGTCCCTTGTCTCCCCTGAAATCCTGAAAAAAAAGTGCATTTTGTCGATATTTTTTCTCAAAAGGTCATAAAAATATGGATATATGGATATTGTTTTATGTTATACTAGTGCCTTGTATCACAACCTTTTACCCTATGAGGAAATAATGCTCTTTCAGTATATTGCCATTGCTGTTTTACTTGTCCTTACAACGGCAGTAGCTGTCATCGCGATCACATTGGGGGGATTGTTTGGCCCTCGTCGAGAGACCAAACGGAAAGCGATGCCCTACGAATCGGGGATGGCGCCCATCGGTCCTGGCACACGCCGTATGCCGGTGCGCTTTTATCTTGTTGCCGTTCTTTTCATCCTTTTTGATATTGAAGTTATCTTCTTTTTGCCTTGGGCTGTAGTTTTTCGTAAACTCGGTCTTTTTGGTTTAATTGAGATGATCGTCTTCATAGGCATCTTATTGGTAGGCTATATTTATGCTTGGAAGAAAGGAGCCCTTGAATGGGAGTAGAAGAAAAATTAGGCGATATGGGCGTTGTTACGACAACGCTCGAACAAGTCGTCAACTGGGGACGCACACGCGCTATGTGGCCTATGCTTTTTGGTCTGGCTTGTTGTGCGATTGAAATGATGGCGGCGCAGGCGGCTCATTATGATATGAGCCGTTTTGGTATGGAGCTAATGCGACCCAGCCCGCGCCAATCAGACTTGATGATCGTAGCAGGGCGCGTGAGCCGCAAGATGGCTCCGGTGTTGCGTCACCTTTACGATCAGATGGCTGAGCCAAAATGGGTTATCGCTATGGGCGATTGCGCATCTTGCGGCGGCGTTTTCAATAACTACGCTGTTGTTCAGGGTGTTGATGAGATCGTGCCTGTGGATATTTATGTTTCTGGCTGCCCCCCGCGTCCCGAAGCATTGATCGGCGGCGTTATGGCGCTCTACGAAAAAGTAGAAGCTGAGAAGATCAAAGCCGCAGCTTAGTCCTGTCAAGGAAATAGAATTACTTATGGACAAACAATTCCAAGCAATCGTTCAGATGTTAGAAAAGGACTTTGGCGCAGAAGTAAGCGAGTTCTGCGGAGAAGTACAGGCTGTACTTCCCGCTGAGAACCTTGTGGCTGCCAGCCAAAAACTGCGCGATAAATTTGAGTTCGCGCTCCTTTCGACCATTACGGCAACGGATTATGGACTCGAAGAAAGCCCTCGTTTCCACGTTGTCTATATTTTCAACTCACTTAGCAAAAATCTTCAATTGATGGTGCGGGTGCCAGTGGATGGAGAAAATTCCACTATTCCTACATTAACCGTAGTTTATAAAAACGCCAATTGGCGCGAACGTGAACTTTGGGATATGTTCGGCATCACCGCAGAAGGACATCCTGATTTGCGTCGTATTTTGATGCCTGATGATTGGGATGGGTATCCCTTACGTAAGGATTATCCCTTGGGCTACGAAGAGCCGCAATTCACCTTCAATTTTGAAGAAATTGATCTCAGTAAACCGAAAGGGGAGTTCTAATATGTCTACGCCTTATGCACTCCCTGAAGTTACCTTAGACGAAATCAAACATTTGGTTTCACAGCGCGCCCTTGATGGTGAGACAGTCCTCCTTAATATGGGACCTCAGCATCCGAGTACGCACGGCGTTTTGCGCCTTTTGCTGGAACTGGATGGTGAAACCGTTGTAACTTGTGTTCCCGATATCGGTTTTTTGCATACCGGTATCGAGAAGAATATGGAAGCCAAGACCTATCTCAAAGCAGAGGTCATGACGGATCGTTTGGATTATCTGAACACAGTCGGGAATAACCTCGCATATTGTTTGGCGGTTGAAAAGATGATCGAGGTGGAAATACCGCCTCGCGCGCAAGCCATCCGCGTGATTCTCGCCGAGCTACAACGTCTCGCCTCGCACTTGGTCTGGTTAGGCACCTCCGCTTTAGATGTTGCCGCTATGTCGGTTTTTCTTTACGCCTTCCGCGAACGCGAAATCATTCTCGATGTTCTCGAATTGGTATCTGGTCAACGCATGATGACAACCTTCATCCGCCCTGGTGGTATTTGGCGGGATGTGCCGGTTGAGTTTGATGATGCTGTTCGCAATATTTTGAACACCTTCCCGAAACGGATCGATGAATACGAAGATCTGCTGACGAAAAATCCCCTCTTCCTGGATCGTACATTGGGCATTGGCAAGATGAGCCTTGAAGAAGCCCTTTCTTATGGCGTGACCGGCTCCACTCTGCGTGGCTCTGGATCCGATTGGGATTTGCGCAAGAAACGTCCTTACAGCGGTTATGAACAGTACGATTTTGAAGTCCCCGTAGCAACTGAAGGCGACGTTTATGCGCGCTATTTAGTTCGCATCCGTGAAATGCGCGAATCGCTGAAGATCATCGAGCAAGCTCTTGATAAGTTGCCGCTTGGCCCAGTCAATTCTAATGATCATAAATTTGTTCCCCCGCCACGTTCAGAATTGGGTACCAGTATGGAAGCCCTCATCCACCACTTCAAGTTGTGGACAGAAGGTTTTGATGTGCCCAAAGGTAGCGTTTACGCCGCCGTTGAATCCCCGCGTGGTGAGTTGGGCGTTTTCCTTGAAAGTGATGGCGGACCAAAGCCATATCGTGTTCACTGGCGCACGCCTTCCTTTAATAATCTGGAAGTCTTGCCTTTGATGGCTGAAGGTCTCTTGGTCGCCGATTTGGTGGCGATTATTGGTAGTGTAGATATCGTGTTGGGAGATGTGGATCGATGAGCCTGGCTGAAAAATATCCACAAGAAATTGAGAAAGTTTTGGCGAAATATCCGCCGGAACATAAACGCTCGGCTGTCATGGCTTTGCTATACATGGCGCAGCGTGAAGAAGGCTATGTTAGCAAAAAAGACAAAGCCGAGATTGCCGAACTTCTGGACATGACGACGACGGAAATTTCCGCCATCGTTGGCTTTTATAGCCTTTATCATGACAAGAAAGCTGGACAGTATCGTATTCAGGTTTGCACCGATATTGGTTGTGCTTTACGCGGCGCGGATCAGTATCTTGCAGATCTATGCGAAAAACTGGATGTGAAACCGGGCGAAACCACGGATGATGGTTTGATCACCATCGAAGAGGTGAAATGTCTGGCAGCTTGTGATAAAGCCCCGATGTTTCAGGTGCAGAGTGGCCAAGGCATCAAATATCACGAGCAGATGACCATTGATACCACTCTTGAATTGATCGAAGTGTTGCGCAAAGATGCGAAGGAGGCAAAATAATGTTTTATATGCTTCTCCGTCATCGTGACGTTCCGGACATCAACCAGATTGATGTATACCAAAAGAATGGCGGTTTTGATGCGCTAAAGAAAGCCATCAAAATGGATACGACTGATGTAACCAATGAAGTCAAAGCGGCTGGATTACGCGGTCGTGGCGGCGCAGGTTTCCCTGCTGGCGTAAAATGGTCCTTCATGGACAATAATAATTGGCCCCACTATGTGGTTGCCAATGCTGATGAATCTGAGCCGGGAACTTTCAAGGATCGTGAGATCATGGAAAGCAACCCTTTCCAATTCCTTGAAGGAATCTCAATTGCTTCTTACGCAGTTGGTGCAAACGCAGCATATATCTATTTGCGCGGTGAATTCTGGGAAGTAGCTCATTTCCTCGATGAAAAGATCGAAGAAATGGAAAAAGCCGGTTTTCTCGGAGAGAAGATTCAAGGTACCGACTATTCGTTGAAGATCTATACCCATTTGGGGGCAGGGGCGTACATCTGCGGTGAAGAGACTGCGCTGCTCGAGTCGATGGAGGGCAAACGTGGGCAACCACGTGTGCGTCCGCCATTCCCGCCTTCGCAGGGTCTCTACAATAAACCGACCGTTGTCAACAACGTCGAGACTTTGACGAGCGTTCCCTATATTATTAGTAACGGTGCCGATGGCTATCGTAAATTTGGTACCGAAAAAAGCCCTGGTACGAAGATTTTCTCCCTTTCGGGGAATGTCAACAATCCGGGCAATTATGAGCTTCCGCTGGGTACCACTTTCCGTGAGTTGATCTTTACGCACGGCGGCGGTATCCCGGATGGTAAGTCGATCAAGGCGATCATGCCTGCAGGCGCATCGTCTTCGCTGATCGTTGCCAATGATGAAGCCCTCGACACCCCAATGGATTACGAGAACGTTCGCAATGTCGGTGCAGACCTCGGGTCTGCTTCCGTTATTGTTGTGGACGACTCAATTGGTCTCGATTGGCTGATCAACAAAACCATGTCATTCTTCGAGCACGAGTCTTGCGGCAAATGCACGCCCTGTCGTGAAGGCGCATATTGGATGCACCAATTGACCAAACGCATCCATGCTGGTGAAGGCACCAAAGAAGATGTCGAACTTCTCAAAGATGTTGCCACGCAAGTTCAGGGCAAAACGCTTTGCGCGCTTGGCGAATTCTCGACTATGGCTGTCGTCTCCTCGATTGAACGCTTCCCTGAAGATTTCGAAGCGAAGGTATAGTTTATGAGTAAAGAAGTAAAACTAACGATTGATGGCAAAGAAGTAACTGTTCCGGCGGGAAGTTTGGTGGTAGATGCCGCCAAAAAAGTCGGTATTGATATTCCCATCTTCTGCTACCATCCCAAAATGGAACCGGCTGGCATGTGCCGCCAATGCCTCGTTGAGATCGGTCGTCCCGCTTTTGATCGCGCTACTGGTGAGCCGGTCATGGAAGAGGGCAAACAGAAAATCAACTGGGGCTGGAAGCTCGAAACCTCCTGCACCAATCCTGTTTCTGAAGGCATGGTCGTTCTGACTCAGAGCGAAAAAGCCAAAAAGGGACAGAATGATATTCTCGAATTTCAGCTTACCTCGCATCCGCTGGACTGCCCGGTTTGCGATAAGGGCGGCGAATGTCTGTTGCAGGATATGACCCTTGCACATGGCAGCTCCGAAAGCCGCTATCGCTTTGATGAAAAGCGTCATGCCCAAAAACATGTTGCTCTAGGCGAATCGATTTGGCTAGACCGTGAACGTTGTATCGCTTGTGGACGTTGTGTCCGCTTCCAGAGTGATTTGGTCGGCGAAGCAGTGCTTGACTTCGATATGCGTGGTGCCAAATCCGAGATCGTAACAACCTCAGAACCTGGGTTTGATTCCGTTTTCTCAGGAAATACGACTGATATTTGTCCTGTAGGTGCGTTAACTACCGCTAACTTCCGCTTTGGTGCCCGCCCCTGGGAAATGGAAGCGACTGCATCCATCTGTGGAGAATGTCCGGTTGGCTGTAATACCATGCTCGATACTCGTCGTGATGCCAAGAGCGGCGGCAAGGTCATTGTCAAACGTGTTATGCCCCGCCAGAACGAAGCTGTAAACGAAACCTGGATCTGTGATAAAGGTCGCTTCGCTGATTTTAGTAATGCAGATCGCGTTTTGGAACCTGCGATTGACGGCAAAGCCGTTGAGTGGACAGAAGCTATTGGTGCTGCTGCCGAAAAACTTGGCGCAGCTAAAGGCGACGCTGTTTTCCTTGCGGATGGCTCCCTCTCTAATGAAGACCTCTATACAATGAAAGTCCTCGCTGATGCGGCTGGCGCGAAAGCCATGCTCTATTCGCAGGTTGGCGGTGGTGCATTGACTACCAAATCCGGTTCCTACGGGGGATCGGGTGCGGGCGATGTCATTCTCGTGATCGGCGGCGACCTCTATAAAGAAGCGCCGATCTTCTGGCTGCGTGCGAAGCAGGCTGTTGATCGTGGTGCAACCTTGATCGTTGCGACCGAAGCCGAAACCCGTTTGGATGCCTTTGCGACGACCGTTGTGCGTGACCTCGCGCAGGGTTTGGAAGCTGCTAAAAAGGCTTTCGCCAAAGCTGAAAATACCGCTGTGCTTTATAGCGGTGATGATGCACTTGCACAGTCTTGTGCAGACCTGAACCCCAAGAGCCTGATCGGTGTTTGGGCGGATGCTAATACACAAGGCGCATGGGAAATGGGCTACGAAGCTATTGCTGATCTTTCTGCCTTGAAAGGCAAGACGGTTTATGTTGCCGGTGGTGATCTTCTGGTTGCGGGTGCAGTTGAAGCGGCCGATTTTGTCGTAGCGCAAACTGCATCTATGACGGAAGCAAGCCAAAAGGCGGGCATGACGCTCCCATCCCAGACTGTTTCTGAACGTGATGGAACCTTCACATCTGGTGAACGCCGTGTACAACGTTTCTTTGCCGCTGTCCAGCCGATGGGTGAAGCATTGCCCGGTTTTATTATTACAGCACAGATCGCCGAGAAAATGGGCGTGACGCTGGAAGGTGTTTCTGCTGAAGTGGTCTTTGCTGATCTGGCTGAGAAAGTGGCTGGTTTTGCGGGCTTGAGCTATGAGAGTTTGGCTGTAGTAGATGCAGAAGAACGCCTGAGCATTGGCGGCACTTGTTATGAAAACGAGCAGGGTCTGGGAGCGCAGCTTTCAGCCGTGTCGACGAATTAGTGAATGTGAGGAAGTCATAATATGGACTCTGCCTTGTTCTGGGAAATCTTCTTCAAAGCACTTGTTTTAATTCTGGTGCTTTTGACGGGATTTGCCTATCTGACCTATTATGAACGGCGCGCGCTGGCACGGATCCAATCTCGTGTTGGTCCGAACCGTGCGGGACCCTTAGGGTTGCTGCAGCCAGTTGCGGATGCGGTCAAGCTGATCTTTAAAGAAGAGTTGATCCCTGCGAAAGCCTTTAAAACGGTTTTTATTCTTGCCCCGATCCTGACGGTCGTACCCGCTATTTTGATCACGGCTACTGTCCCGTGGGGTGGTACGGTAACCATTGGCGGACGTGAAATTCTATTGACCATCGCGGATGTGAATGTTGGCGTGCTCTATATCATGTCGGTCGCTTCGATCGCGGTCTATGGCGTGGTTTTGGCTGGCTGGTCGAGCAATAATAAATATGCGATGATGGGCGGATTACGATCTACCGCGCAGATGATCAGTTATGAGTTGGCGCTGGGTCTTTCTTTTGTGGCGGTGATCTTATTAGCTGACTCGATGAACATGACCAAGATCGTGGAAGCGCAACGCGGGCTGCCGTTTTTCTTGTTGCAGCCAGTTGGTTTGATCGTCTTTTTCTTCGCGACGCTGGCTGAATTAAATCGTGGTCCCTTTGATATGCCCGAAGCCGAGCAGGAGCTTTCTGCTGGTTATAACGTGGAGTATTCCGGGATGAAATTTGCCCTCTTCATGATGGCAGAATATACGAAGATGATCTCGATCTCTGCGATCACAGCCACGCTTTTCTTTGGCGGTTATCTTGGACCAGGTGTAGATGCTTATCCCTGGCTCGGTCCGCTTTATATGTTTGGCAAAATATTCTTAATTCTCTTTATGATGATCTGGGTGCGTGCCTCCTGGCCTCGCATTCGTTACGACCGCCTGATGGCGCTGGGATGGAAGATCATGTTGCCGCTTTCTTTGGCGCTGGTTTTCATCACTGCAGTAGGTATCCTGTTTGAGATGATGTGGTTGATCCCCGTTCTTTCTCTGGTTGCAGGTGCTGTGGCTGTTCAGTCGATAAATCTTTCTCTAAGGAGGAAGGCAAATGCTCGTTGAGTTGCTTCGTGGTCTGAAGACCACGTTCAAGATGATGATAGCAAAGCCGGTTACGATCCAGTATCCGGAAGTAAAGCGCGAAGTGCGCCCACGCTATCGAGGTCGTCATGAACTGAAGCGTTATGATAATGGTTTAGAAAAGTGCATCGGCTGTGCCCTCTGTGCAGCAGCCTGCCCTGCGGATGCGATCTTTGTAGAAGCGTCAGAGAACACCGATGAGGAGCGTTACTCCCCCGGTGATCGCTACGCCAGCACTTATGAGATCAATTTCCTGCGTTGTATTTACTGCGGTTATTGTGAAGATGCTTGCCCGACCGAAGCTATTGTGTTGGAACATGAGTATGATGTCACCTTTAGCACTCGTTTGGAAGCGATTTTCCCTAAAGATAAGCTGATCGTTCCTGTGCCTTCTAATGGGAAAGTAACGCCGCAGCAGACAGAACCGGGTACTTTCACCCGCTCTGTTCCTGAGATGAAAGATCCCACGAAATAGGTGATTTATGACAGTTGATCTTATTCTCTTTCTGATACTCGCTGCTGTGGCAATCGCTACGGCACTGGGGATGTTGCTTAGTCGCAACGCCGTTTATTCTGCGCTTTTTTTGGTGCTGAATTTCGCGACAGTGGCTGTCTTCTATCTTTTGCTGGGCGCGCCCTTTATTGCGCTTACGCAGGTGACTGTGTATGCAGGCGCGATCATGGTGCTCTTCCTCTTCGTCATCATGCTTTTGGGGACAGAAGAACTGCCCAAAGGCGAAGGCTTGAACTGGCAGAAACCCATGGCCGTTATCCTGGCTGTGGTTTTGATGGTTGAAGCAACTTTCCTGATTTTTGTTCAGGAACCTGTTGCAGATTTGATTAGCAATAGTCCATCTGCTGATTTTGGCGGACCGAGGGCTATTGGTGAATTACTTTTCAGCCGGTATTTACTTCCCTTTGAAGTCACTTCGATCCTGTTATTGGTTGCAATGGTTGGTGCGATCGTTTTGACCCTCAATAAAAAAGAAGGAGGGCAAAAATAATGGTTCCTGTAAATTATTACATCGCTCTCTCGGCTATTTTGTTCATTATTGGTGCGATGGGTGTTCTTGTTCGCCGCAATGCGCTGATCATCTTTATGTCGGTTGAGTTGATGCTGAACGCGGCAAACGTCGCGTTGGTGGCTTTTTCGAGCGCAAACAATAGTTTGGATGGACAAATTTTTGTCTTCTTCATTATGACCGTCGCCGCCGCAGAAGTAGCGGTTGGTTTGGCTCTGATCGTTGCCATCTTCCGCTCGAAGAATAGCATCAATGTTGATGAAATCAACATGCTGAAAGGATAAGCCAATATGAATTTTTCTGAAGCTGCAAATACCGGCTTATTCTTCCAATTAGCCCCTCTGCTCGTTTTTCTGCCCTTAACAGGCATGTTGATCAATATGATCTTCGGTGGAAAAATGAGCGAAAAAGCTGTCGGAACGGTAGCAAGTTTGGCATCGGGTTCGGCTTTCGTCGTTTCCGTTTTGCTGGCATACTCGCTTAATGCGGTACACGGTGAATTACATACCATCCCATTTGCAGAGTGGATCCACATCGGCACACTCCAACTCGATTGGACATTCCGCGTAGACTCACTCTCCACTGTCATGATGTTAGTTGTCTCCGGCGTCGGCACGCTCATCCATATTTATGCCATCGGCTATATGCACGAAGATGTGCGTTTCAAGGATGATATCAAACGTTTCCGCCGTTTCTTTGTTTTCCTGAATCTCTTCATTGCCATGATGATGATCCTGGTCAGCGGCGACTCCTACCTGATGCTCTTCGTCGGTTGGGAAGGCGTGGGGCTTTGCTCCTTCCTGCTGATCGGTTTCTGGTACGACTTCGATACGCTCGGGCAAAAAAGCACTGCCAATGCCGAAGCTGGCAAGAAAGCCTTTATCGCCAACCGTGTTGGGGATTTCGGTTTCCTGCTAGCGATTTTCACCACCTTTTGGCATTTCGGCAGCCTGCAATTTGACTCCGTTTTCGAAGCCGCCACAGCGCACCCGGACCCCGTCGTGATCTCGGCGATTACCCTTTTCATGCTCATCGGCGTGACCGGTAAATCTGCCCAAGTCCCGCTCTATATCTGGCTCCCGGACGCGATGGCTGGCCCCACCCCTGTTTCCGCGCTCATTCATGCGGCGACGATGGTTACCGCTGGCGTTTATCTGGTTGTCCGTTCTGCACCGCTTTACTCGTTGGTACATAGCGCATCCTATATCGTTGCGATGATCGGCGCAGTCACGGCACTTTTTGCCGCCACGATTGCTGTTGGGCAATATGATATTAAGAAAGTTCTCGCATATTCTACGATCAGCCAATTAGGTTTCATGGTTGCCGCAGTCGGTATGGGCGCTTATGTAGCGGGTATCTTCCATCTCGCCACGCACGCTTTCTTCAAAGCTTTGCTTTTCCTTTCGGCTGGCTCAATTATTCTTGGCATGGAACGTGGACATCACCATCTTGCTCACGGACACGGCGATCACGACGATGCCGATGCGCATCATGATGAAGAAGTTTTCGATCCCGGCGATATGCGCAATATGGGCAACCTCCGCAAGCAGATGCCGATTACTTTCTGGCTTTATATGGCTGGCACACTGGCTCTCGCGGGTATTTTCCCCTTCGCGGGTTTCTGGTCGAAGGACGAGATTTTGCTGGATGCCAAACTTCATGCCGAGCATTTCCCCGGTGTTTATTGGCTTCTCTCTCTCGCTGCCTTCATGACCGCTTTCTACATGGGGCGTCAAATTTGGATGGTCTTCTTCGGCAAGGAACGTACCGAAGTTGCCAAACACGCCGAAGAAAGCCCGCCTGTGATGACCGTCCCGTTGATGGTTTTGGCTGTGCTCGCTGTTTTCGGTGGCGCACTCAACCTGCCCTTTGATGGTTTCCACAATCTCGGACACTGGCTTGAATACACCATCGGGCATGTTGAAGGTTTGCCGCTTGATCTTGGTGTAGCCGGAATCTCCACTGTTTTGGCATTGTTGGCGATTTTCTTCTCATGGTTGCTATACGGCAAAAATCCCCTTAAAGAAGGTCAACCCGATCCGTTGAAGAAACCGCTTGGTTTCCTCTTCACGGGCATGGAAAATAAATGGTTTGTCGATGAAGGCTACAAAGCCCTTGTCATCACCCCATTTGAGAAATTGGCTAAGTTCCTTTCGATCGACCTTGATTGGAATTTCTGGCACGACTGGTTCCACGACAGCGTTCTTTATGCTGGCTTCAAATGGCTGGCAAAATTCCTGTCTGAGCCCGTCGATATGGGTATCATCAACGCAATTGCCGACAAGCTGGCAGAGTGGACACAGCGTTCCTCTGAAAGTTTGCGTCGCATGCAAAATGGTTTTGTACGCAGTTATGCGCTCTCCGTTCTTTTGGGCGTAGTTACAATTTTAGGATATCTTCTCTTCAAGTAAGAGATCATAAAAACGAGGATCGATTATGGACTTTGAGCTTCTCCCCAATCTCGTCACATTTTTCCCGCTGGTAGGTGTGCTGATTCTTTTCTTCATCAAACCAGACAACAAAGTGCTTGTCCGCTGGGTAGCACTGGCAACTTCTTTAGCAACTTTTGGCATTTCTCTTGTTTTGTTACAGAACTTCGATGCCAGCAACCCTGCTTTGCAGATGGTCACAAATCTCCCCTGGATCACAGTAGCGAATTGGAATATCTCCTACTACATGGGCGTAGATGGATTGAGCATCCTGCTCATCCTCCTGACCACCTTCCTGACCCCGATCGCTCTCCTTTCAACGTGGTCGGCGATCGAAGAACGTGAGAAAGATTTCAACATCTTCTTCCTCATGCTTGAAGTTGGAATGCTCGGCGTCTTCATGGCGCAGGACTTATTCCTCTTCTACGTCTACTGGGAATTCACCCTTGTCCCGATGTACTTCCTGATCGGCATCTGGGGTGGACCCGAACGGATTTACGCTTCGATCAAATTCTTCCTCTACACAATGGCTGGCTCCTTGCTGATGCTCCTTGCCATTCTGTGGCTGGGAATTAATCAGGGCACATTCGCTGTCCCCGATTTGATCGCTTTAGGCGGTATCCCCGCTGGCATCCAGACTTGGCTCTTCCTCGCTTTTGCAATTGCTTTCGCGATCAAAGTCCCGATGTGGCCCCTGCACTCCTGGTTGCCCGATGCTCACGTTCAGGCTCCCACCGCTGGCTCAGTTATTCTTGCCGGTGTGCTCCTGAAAATGGGTACTTACGGCTTCGTGCGTTTCAATTTGCCCCTCTTCCCTGAAGCTGCGGTCAAATTTGCTCCGATAATGGCAGGTCTTGCAGTCGTTGGCATTATTTACGGCGCGATCGTTTCCTACTATCAGAGAGACATTAAAAAACTGGTTGCCTATTCATCCATCAGTCACCTCGGCTTCGTGATGCTCGGTCTTTTTGCTCTGAATTCACAAGGTATTCAAGGCGGCATCTTGCAAATGATTAACCACGGTCTCAGCACCGGCGCATTATTCCTCTTGGTCGGTATGATCTACGAACAGACTCACACCCGTGACTTCGACGTCTACGGTGGTTTGTGGAAGATCATGCCTGTCTACGGGACGATCATGCTCGTCGTAACACTTTCGTCGATGGGTTTGCCCGGTCTTAACGGCTTCGTTGGTGAGTTCACCATTTTGCTCGGTGCCTTCGGCTCTGAAGCCATTGGTTCCGCGTGGTATGCAGGACTCTCAGCGATAGGCGTTATTCTTGCCGCCATCTACATGCTTTACATGTACCAGAAAATCTTCCTCGGTCCCGAAGGCTCCATCGTCGAGACCGTTAAAGAGCACGGACATGCCCTGCGTGACCTCAGCGTACGTGAGATCATCACCATTACACCGCTCCTGGTCTTCATCTTCTGGATCGGTCTCTATCCTAAACCTTTCTTTGCGCTGATCGCGCCGACCGTTGATAATCTTGTTGCGGTTTTACAAGCGGCAATGCACTAAAACTTATCCCCATGTCTGAGCGAAGATTATTGCTCGCTCAGACGTAGGAGAGAATGATTTATGAATCTGACCCAAGCCGATTTTTACACACTTCTACCCGTCATGGTGTTGACTGTCTGGGCTGTTGCGTTGCTTCTCGTGGATCTTTTCATCCCCAAAGAACGCAAAGGCTGGACGGCTTTCTTAGCCGTTGCGGGCTTAGCCCTAACCATTGGGTTTTCGCTATCCCAGATCGGGCAGGAAAGCTCTGGCTTTTTTGAGATGGTTGTCCTCGATGGCTTTTCGACCTTTGTCAATATCCTGCTTTTAGTATCAGGGCTAATGGGCATCTCTTTAGCCTATAGCTATCTTAAACGCATGGGCATTGAACGTGGCGAATACTATTCCCTGATGCTTTTCAGCATTGCAGGCATGATGTTGATGGCGCAAGCATCCGACTTGATCGTCGTTTTCCTTGCCCTCGAATTGCTGTCCATTCCTCTTTATGTTCTGGCAGCTTTCGCCCATCCCCAACACGATTCTGGGGAGGCAGGCATTAAATACTTCCTCTTGGGCGCCTTCTCTGGTGGCTTCGTCGTTTACGGTATTGCCCTCGTTTTTGGCGCGACTCAAAGCACCGCTCTCGCTGGCATTGCCGCAGCCGCATTGGCTGGTACAGCCAATATCCCCTTGATGTTGGCAGGCTCCGCGCTCATCTTGGTCGGCTTTAGTTTTAAAGTCGCTGCAGTTCCTTTCCACATGTGGACACCAGATGTCTATCAGGGCGCGCCAACTCCCGTCACCGCCTTCATGGCAGCTGGGGCAAAGATTGCTGGTTTTGCCGCACTCATGCGTGTTTTCTCCACAGCCTTCCCCAGCCTCGCTGTTGATTTGGCGCCCGTCCTCGCTGTTTTGGCGGCATTGACCATGATCGTAGGGAACGTCGTTGCCGTATCGCAGACCAATATCAAACGTATGCTGGCATACTCCAGCATCGCCCATGCAGGCTATATCCTGATGGCATTCGTTGCCTTCGGAAACCCCGCAGTCTCTGCCACCGCGATCGCGGCAGGCATCTTTTATCTCGTAGCTTACGCCCTCACGAACTTTGGTTCTTGGAGTATCGTTATTGCTCTTGAGAAAGAAGATGGCAAAGGACTTGAACTGGAAGATTACGCTGGTTTAGGAAAATCGAATCCGCTTATGGCAGCCGCCATGACCATTTTCATGCTTTCTCTTACTGGCATCCCGCCCACACTCGGGTTGGTCGGTAAGTTCTACCTCTTCAGCGCAGTTATTGCAGCCGATATGTATTGGCTGGCAATCGTCGGTGTGCTCACATCGCTCATCTCAGCGTTCTACTATCTGCGCGTTGTCGTCATCATGTACATGAAAGATGGCGAGCCGAAAACTCTTTCTGAACCATGGCTCAACCTGACTTGGATCGCAATGGCAGCCATCACCGTTATTCTCGGCTTTATGCCTGCTTCGCTCTTTAACTGGGCATCTCAGGCGATCATGAAACTTTTTTAACGGAAATTTCTTTAGACTACACTAAAAAGTGGGGCGCAGATACAATCTGCGCCCCACTTTTATTTGGAGAATACATATGCTCGAAGCCCTTATCTTTGATTTTGACGGACTTATCCTCGATACAGAAACCCCTGAATTTGACGTTTTGAACGAAATCTACGCTGAATATGATGTGGAACTCTCCATCGAAAAATGGGGACAAATTATCGGCGGAGGCGGCGCGGTGGACTTTGATCCTGTTTCCGATTTAGAGCATCTTCTCGGTGTTAGCATCCCCCGCCAAACCGTGCTCGACAGGTGGCGCACCGAAGCCGATGCACGTATTGCGGCGAACCCCGTTCTGCCCGGCGTGCTCGATCTGCTCGACAATGCCCAGCCGTGCGGATTGAAGCTAGCGGTTGCATCCAGCTCGCCGCACTCGTGGGTAGACACTCACCTTATGCGTTTGGGGCTTCTTGATAGATTTGAGCATATCGTTTGTGCGGACGATGTAATGCACACCAAGCCCTCGCCGGATTTATTTCTCTTAGCCCTCAGCAAGCTCAACGTCCGCGCGGATCGGGCAGTCATCTTTGAAGATTCGCCAAATGGTGTTAAAGCAGCAAATGCTGCGGGTGTCCCTGTTGTCGCTGTCCCCAATTCTGTTACGTCGCAATTGAAGTTTCCAAAAGAATGCCTGCACTTGAAATCGTTGGCAGAACTCTCACTGGAAAGATTGCTTAAACGCGCGGCTTAGGCGAACTCCACATCTCCTTTTTGGATGCCCCGAGCTAAAATAAATAGCCACGCAACTGCAGAGATTTGCAGCGGGATAAGCCCTGCCAAAGTAAATCGCCAAAGAGATGCACTCATAATGGTGGGGATAAGAATGCGTGTGGATGTGATCACAAAGAACGCTAGCCAGAGATTTGATGGTTTTCTGTAGAGTGCAAAGAAAAGCGCAATAACCAGAAACCAGACAATGTGGGGATAGATCGTGGCGTAGAAGGTTGGTAAGTAGGCGTTTATTTTGCGTTGAATGTTGATGATGAGGGGGATGCTGAGACGCTCCAGATCGAAGTAAGTTTCTTTTACAGTACCTGGATCGAGGGCCTCTCCAGGCAGCGCAAAGGTTTTCAGATGGGTCACTTCTGGTTTTAATGCATCGTTGAACTTGAGTTCTAGAAATCTAAAAGTGAGTTCCCAATCATTTGTGATCGAGTCGAAAACGGCTTGTGTATAGAGATCCATGATCTCTTTTGTAGAGTAGCCAGCTTTCAAGAGGTTGGGGTAGAGCTCTAAGCTTGTTGGAACATTGCTGTTGTCAGTAGCAATGACAGGATATATTTCAATGGCTTTGTTAATGGTTTGAATAGCTTCTGAATTTTGATTAGAGAAATTTAAACGGCTTGCGTCTCCGTAGTAAATCCAACCATCGTAAAAGACAGCCCCAGCGTAATTGCTTAGACCAAAAAAACCATGCACTTTCTGATTATGGGATGCTGCCAATAATATTGGCAATATGGCTATTAGGAAAGAAACGACTGTTGCGCTTAATAAGTTGAGCATCTTACTTTGTTTTTTTAGCGTTTTTTTGTTTTTCCATGATTGTGGGTCAAAAGATTTTATGGCTTCCCAGAAGAGAAAGAATCCTCCTATGGCAAATAAAGTAATATTTTCTGTTCGGAAGAGTGTTGCCATTGTGCCGAAGAGCATTGATATTAGAATGCGCAGGAAAGTTGGGTTTTTTAACGCGGATAGGAATGCTGTTATATAGACCAACACAAAAGTCAAGTTGATCATGTCTGACCACAAATAATTTGAGTAGAGCAATACGTCAGGGGAGAGCATCGCAAGAAAACCAGAAATAAAAGCTACATTTCCTTTTCGCGTTATTTGCCAACCGATTTTGTAGGCAAGAGGTGCACAAGAGATTGCGATAAGGTGTAGAAATATTTTCATGCCCCATGGATTGCGCCCGAAGATGAATAAGATGGGCGTAAATAGAAATGTTGAGCCTATGCCTCGCGTTGCGCTTGTGCCGTCAAAATTACCAAATTTGAGCCAGTGTACAGCGCCAGTTAAATAGGAGGGAGTATCCACATCCAGGATCAACGGAGTAGATAAGGCGCTAAATAAATGAATACTAAAAGATAATGCCAACAGAACGAGAAGATTTTTTCGGTGGTTTGTGAAAGAACTCAGCTCTGGTTTTGAGAGGGCCATGCCCCGCTCCTGAATGAGTAATAATAGGAGCAGTATACAACTGAACATGACTAAATCAGAGAGTGCTAAAAGGGGTATGAAAAGCCAATTTGGGATACCGCGATATTGAGCGGTAAGCGAAAAGGTGGTGTGTCCTTCGCCTTGACGTTGTGTTGTTATTCCATCTGAATCTCTACCGAGAATGGCCTCAACTTCTCCGCCATCGGGAAAAACATTCATTAAAAGAACAACCGGTGCATTTGCATTTGCCTTAAAGGAAACGCGTAGAGGTTGCGCTGTTTCTGTGGCAACGATAATCTCCCCGTCACGCTGCCAGCCTGCTTCTGCAATATCCTTTTCCCTGATTTCAACGATGCTTTTTCCTGCTTTGACCTCGACCAGTTCAATCCGTTCTCCTGGAAGGAGAACGGGCGTGATTTCTATTCGTTGATAGGACGTTGGTGTTTGATAGTATCTCCAGCCCAATAAGATGCCTATGAAAATAGCTGAGCCGAATAATAAGAACAAGCGTTTGCGGTTACTTTGCTGTAACAGAGGAATTATCCACTTTGTAAATAAAAACAACCCTGTCGTAAAAATAGGCGCAAAAATTACAAAGAGTAGGCTCATTAGCCAGGCGGGCTGTTCCCAAAACTTAAACAGATGATGGCCACTCCCAAAAAAGAGAAGAATTCCGAACAGAGAATGAAGAAGTAAATTTTTGTATTTGGAAAAGTTTTTTTTCATGGCAATTACACCAACACCTTTGATTGTTCGTTAGTGGTAGTCAACCCACAACAGAAATAGAATATTTTTGGGCTATAAAGATGAACTACGACTTAATGATTTCACTATCAAAAAAGCTACTGGTTTTTGGGGATTTATACTTAGCTAGCCGGATTTTGCATCTTTTCTTTTATCCCGTTGTCTTATTTCAGTAGATTGAACTTACCCGATTGACGCCCAATTTTACCCCATGCAGGAGCCGTTTTTTCGACTTTTTCGTTGTGGATTGATTTCTCCGCTCCCGAATGAAGTGCCCCTCTTTCAGGGCGATTGCATCTAAATACCAACGGCTAATATCTTGCAGAGGTAGTCATTA
>JABGQU010000047.1 GCA_018648605.1 Anaerolineae bacterium
TTTTGCCCAAGAATTTCCCCCAATACCAGAAGAGTAGAGATTACCGCTGCCCAACTAGGTGATAGGCGGATTAAAACGCCGTATAAACATAAGATTTAAGCATTATACGGCGAAAAACGCCGCCGAAACACAACTTTCTTATCATTTAACCGCATAAAACGCTGCATAATATTTAAATCGCAGTATTATGCGGCAATTTTTTCCGCCTAAATGACTCTGGGCGTCAAAAATGACCGAAAAAATCTGCGGAAGCCCTCCTACTCTACTTCATACTCTGCAGGCAACTCCTCGACCACGCCTTTGTCTTCCCTCTTATCTAACATCTGCATCTGCTGAACGACCACCTTCGTAAAATAGCGATTCTCGCCATGGTCGTCTACATACTTATCGGTCTTCAAACGCCCCTCGATAAAGACCAAACTCCCCTTGCGCAGATACTCGTTGCAAACCTCGGCGAGTCTGCCCCAAGCCTCGATATTGACCCACTCGGTATATTCCTTCACATCGCCATCTTTCTTCCAGCGATTCGAAACTGCCACGCTAAACTTCACCACCTGCTTACCGGTTGGCGTATAGCGGGCATCCGGGTCTTGACCTAATCTTCCAATAAGTTGAACACGATTGAGTGCTGGCATAATTTTCCTCCTGATTCTTTTTTGCTCCTCCCCTAAATTCTGTTTTTAGAATTTGGGGGAGGTTGGGTGGGGGTGTTAGTACATTGCACCTTCAAGGTGCAATGCAAACTGCTGGGTAGATGTGCGGGGGTAAAAAAACAAAAATGCCCATGCGTTTCCGCATGAGCATTCTTTTCAAAACTAAGCTTTTTTCTTGAGAGCGGGCAAACCCGTCTTCATCTCGATCAATTCGTAGCCTTCGGGCATTGCATCGACAGCTTTGTCGGGGCGGACGTCACGGGCGAAGAAATACATTTTGATTTCTTTGCCAGCTTTTGTTACGCGTTTATTCGCGTGCAAATAATAAGTCGTACCTTTTGAATTTACTTTTGAAAAAGCCATTATTTTCTCCTATATAAGTATTATTTTGATATTTATAGTGTAACATAGGGGCAAAAACTGTCAATAGGAAAAAAGAATGAATGTTCTAAGAAAAGTTGTAGGAATTAAAGACCTGCGGGATGCGCGAGCCGCCCTGCCAGAGCCGGTTGGATTTGTGCCCACAATGGGATTTTTGCACGAAGGGCATCTCTCCCTTGTGAGACGCGCGCGTGAACAATCTGCTTCCGTTATCGTCAGCATCTTCGTCAACCCGACCCAGTTTGCCCCCACCGACGACCTCGATGCTTATCCCCGCGACCTCGAGCGGGATGCCGCCCTTTTGCAGGAAGCCGGTGCCGATCTACTCTGGACGCCTACGCCCGAGATCATGTATCCGCCAAACTTCCAGACCTGGGTCGATGTGGACGGGCTGACCCAACCCCTCGAGGGTGAAAAACGCCCGGGTCATTTTCGGGGTGTGACGACGGTGGTCACCAAGCTCTTTAACGCCGTCCAGCCGCAGAAGGCTTTTTTCGGGCAGAAAGATGCCCAACAGGCGGCGGTAATTCGTCAGATGGTTCGGGACCTGAATATGCCCATTGAAATCCTCATCCAGCCCATTGTCCGCGAGCGAGACGGGCTGGCGATGTCGAGCCGCAACACCTATCTTAATCCCGCAGAACGTCAGGCGGCGTTGGTGCTCTCGAAATCGCTGGCGGCAGCCCAATCCGCCTACAAAAAAGGTGAACGGAATGCCGAGACCCTGCGCGGTATGATGGAAGAGATCATCAAAGCCGAGCCGCTCGCCCGCCTGGAATATGTCTCCTGCGCCGATTACGATACGCTCGAAGAGTTGCGGGAATTGACGGGCAAAAGCTTGCTCTCGATGGCGGTCTACATCGGCAGAACGCGTCTGATCGATAATAGGGTTTTAGGGTAGATTGTAAAAGGTTGCAAATCGGATGAAAAAAGGTAGAATTGACCCATGACCCACGAAAACCCAGCCCCCCCCTCACTTCGCGTACAAGTCCTATATTGGTTTCGTAAATTCGTCCCACCCGTAACCTTGGAGAGACGCGGCGAAGTGCGCGTAAATTTGCGAGAATCTGCTCAGCCCGACTTTGAATATTTCGTGCTGGTCGTGCTCTCAAGCATGATCGCCACGCTGGGTTTGCTCACAAATTCAGGCGCGGTCATTATTGGCGCGATGCTCGTTGCGCCCCTCATGTCCCCGATCATCGGGCTGGGACTTGGCTCCCTCATCGGTGATGAAAAATTGCTCAAAAATGCCGGCAGTGCCATCATTCGTGGCGCGATCATCGCTGTTATTATTTCGATCTTGTTAACTTGGCTGAATGCCTCGCTTCCCTTCATTACCCTGCATAATCTCCCCGTAGAAGTCCTTTCGCGCACGCGCCCCTCGCCAATTGATCTGCTGATCGCTCTGGCGGGCGGTTTGGCGGCTGCATTTGCACTGGCGCAACCCTCGCTTTCAGCAGCGTTGCCTGGTGTTGCCATCGCCACCGCGTTGATGCCTCCGCTCGGCACAGTCGGGATCGGAATCGCCATGGGACGCTGGGATGTAGCAGGCGGCGCACTATTGCTCTTCGTTACCAATGCCGTCACCATCGCTTTTGCATCCATGCTCGTTTTTTGGGCATTGGGCTTTAGTCCTGGCAAAAAAGACGGCAAACGCGTGCCGCGTAGCTTGGCTATCTCAGCTTTGGTCACTTTGCTCATGCTCATCCCGCTCAGCTTCTTGAGCGTTTCCTTCTTTCAGGAAGCCAGCCGTACACGTCAGATTGATACGGTTGTCTCCGAAGAAGTCGCCAAACGTGGTGCCACACTCACCGATCTCAGCGTAGAAACCCTTGATGACGGTATCCTGCACCTCGAGATCACCATGCGCACGCCCGTGCAACTCTTCTATCATGATGTAGATAGCTTGCAGGCAGATATTGCAGTTCGACTTCAGGAGACGGTCGCCATCGTTGTAGATCAGATCGTCGCCGCGCAATTGGATCCGCTCATCCCACCCACGTTCACTGCCACGCCCACACCTGCTACCCTGACCCCAACAGCATCGTTAACCCCAACATCCACCGTTACACCATCACCCACATCTACGTCTACACCTAAGCCAACCTCCACATCCACACCAACACCCGCTACCGGGCGCGTGCAAAATATCTTTAGCAATTACGATCAATGTCTTGAATTGCATCAATTCGCGGGTTTTAATCGGCCTGTCATCGGGCGTGTTAGCAACCGTGATTTCATCACCGTCCTCTATGGTGAAAAAATCATTGAGGGTCTAAACTGGGTTGAGATCGAAGACGAAGATGGGCGCGTTGGTTGGCTGCCACAAATTTGTATGAACGTGGTCACCCTTACCCCCACAACAACGCCGAGTGTTATAGCAACCCCCTCACCATAAGTCTGGTTTTCACCACATCCAACTCTTATATATCTCTAACGCGGCACTTTTACTTCGCCGACGCTTTTTTGTTATACTGCTTTTAGTAAAAAAGAGTACTTTGCAGTGGAAGTCACTTCACTTATCGGCAAAAAAGGATAAAGATTATGATGCGATTTGATCGCTTTACAGAACGCGCCCAAGAGGCTGCGCAGCGCGCTGCGGAAATTATCCAGCGCTATGGGCATAATCAGATCGACACCGAGCATATCCTGCTCGCCTTGATCGAACAGCACGATGGCGTGATCCCACAAATTCTCGAAAACCTGAATATTAGTGCTGAGGACCTCGTCGCTCGTCTGGATACCACGTTAAAAGCCAGCCCCAAGGCGAATATTTTCGGTGGTGGCGCAGGTCAAATTTTTATCACTCCACGCGTCAAACGGATCATTGATCTTGCCAACGAAGAAGCCAGCCGCCTGAAAGACGAATATATTTCCACAGAACATCTCTTCCTCGCAATTCTGAGTGAGCGTAATACCCCGGCTGCCCGTGTTCTCGAAAGCACAGGTCTCACGCGTGATCGTGTTTACGCCGCCGTTCAGCAACTGCGTGGCGGACAGCGTGTCACCGATAAAAAAGCGGAAACGCGCTATCGTGTCCTCGAAAAATATTCACGGGATTTAACGCAGCTCGCCCGTGAAGGGAAACTTGATCCCGTTATAGGACGTGATACCGAAATTCTGCGTCTCGTGCAAATCCTCTCCCGACGCACCAAAAATAACCCCGTCCTCATCGGAGAAGCGGGTGTTGGCAAAACAGCTATTGTCGAGGGATTGGCACAGAAAATTGTAGATAACGATGTGCCCGAAATTCTGGGCGGCAAACAAGTCATCTCATTAGATTTGGGCAGCATGATCGCAGGCTCACGTTTTCGGGGTGAGTTTGAAGAACGCCTGAAATCTGCTATCGAAGAAGTCCAAAAATCCGAGGGCGAGATCATTCTGATGATCGACGAATTACACACTGTCGTTGGCGCAGGTGCAGCCCAAGGTGCATTAGATGCATCTAATATGCTTAAACCGGCTTTAGCACGTGGCGAATTGCAGTGCATTGGTGCAACCACTCTTGATGAGTTCCACAAATATATCGAAAAAGACGCCGCGCTTGAGCGCCGTTTTGCGCCCATTTATGTTGAAGAACCAACCGTAGAAGATACGATCAAAATGCTACACGGTTTGCGCGATCGCTATGAAGCCCATCATAAAGTGCGTTTCTCGGATGAAGCCCTCGTTGCCGCTGCCAGACTTGCAGATCGCTACGTAACTGACCGACATCTGCCCGACAAAGCCATCGACCTGATGGACGAATCTGCTGCAAAATTGCGTGTTGCTCTCTATTCATTGCCTGATGATCTCAGAACGATGAAAAGCGAGATCGACCGCCTTGCCGCAGAAGAAGAGCTGGCGGGCACAGAACGTGATTATGAACGTGCGGCTGAAATGAAAGCCGAACGTTTGCGTATCGAAGAAGAATTCAAAACCCAGCGCGATCAATGGGAAGAAGAACATAAACTCGACGAAGTTGTCGATTTGAACGACATCGCCGAAGTCGTCCATCAGTGGACGGGCATCCCCGTTTCACAAATGATGGAGACCGAAGCCCAGAAATTACTCGAGATGGAAGACCGCTTGCATGAGCGTATTATCGGGCAGGAAGCAGCCATTACCGCTATCTCGGATGCCATTCGACGGGCACGCTCCGGGCTGAAAGACCCCAACCACCCGATCGGGTCGTTCATCTTTGTGGGGCCCTCTGGTGTTGGGAAAACGGAACTCGCCAAGGCTTTGGCCTGGTTTATGTTTGACGATCCCGATGCTTTGGTTCGAATCGATATGTCTGAATATCGGGAGCAACATACGGCTTCGCGTTTGTTCGGCGCGCCTCCAGGGTACGTCGGCTACGAGGAGGGCGGTCAACTGACTGAAGCGGTACGCCGTCGCCCCTATCGCGTCGTCCTCTTTGATGAGATCGAAAAAGCGCATCCTGAAGTTTGGAACGCGCTGCTCCAGATCCTCGACGATGGTCGCATGACCGACGGGCAAGGTAAGGTGGTCGATTTCCGTAATACGATCTTGATCATGACCAGTAACCTCGGCACGGAATATGTTAGTCAAAGCGGCGCGCTCGGATTTTTGACGCAGTCGAATGATGATAAATTGAACGAGTCACATAAAAAAGTTGAGAAGGCACTCAAGGACGCCTTCCGCCCCGAATTCTTGAACCGCGTGGACGAAACGATCATGTTCTCACCCTTAAGCGTGGAAGAGATGGAAGAGATCGTTGATCTGCAAATGAAAGAAATTCAGGGACGTCTGAACGAATTTGATATTCACGCAAACCTGACCCCCGCCGCCCGCACATGGATGGCGCAGCAAGGTTACGATGCAGCTTTTGGCGCGCGTCCGCTCAAACGTGCTTTGCAGAAATTTGTTGAAAGCCCGCTCTCGGTGAAATTGCTCAAAGGCGATTTCAGCAAAGGCGGCTCGATCCTTGTAGACGTAGATGCTGAAACAAATGAGATCGTCTTCATGGAAGGCGAGCCTGCGCCGAAAAAGAAGAAGAAAGCTACCAGCGACGCGGCTTAATAAAAATCATTTCCCCCCATTTTTCTTCTTCAAAATGGGGGGAAGCCCGCAGGGCAGGGGGGCATTAGTCAGGCACTTTTTGCCTGACTATGTTTTTAAGCTAAAATAACCCGAATACTATTTTCGAATATAAAAATCCTATAAGGAGTCCCTTATGCAAGAAACTGCTTCATCAAGCTCAAAAACCGTCTGGATCATAGTCGGTATCGTGGTTACCCTGCTCTGTTGCTGTTTGCTCATCCTGACAGCCGCAGGCGTTTGGCTCGTCCAAAACGGTGATGCTTTTCTAAACGGAAGTATTGAGCCTGCCACCCCCAGCGCGCCGATCGTCGTTGAACGTCCGCCCGCAGAAGATGTCTCGACATATACCCTCGAAGCCCTTAATACAACCATTGTCCCCGAAAACGACCCTTATGAACTCGCCTGTCGTTTGGAAGGAAAATGCAATATCCCAACTACAGTAGATGGCAAATCATATCAAGTAGGCGACAAAGAAAATTTCTGGATTCTTAACTCAGATTCTGTCCAATATCACGAAATGGAAGCCACTCTTCTTTACGTTACGCCCCATTCATATTTTTGGGCTGAAGAAGGCACAAAAGCAGATTTGGAAGATGTAAAAGCGCTAATGGATGAATTTGAAGAGAAAATATATCCAACGGACCGCCAATTCTTCGGGAGTGAATGGTCACCAGGCGTAGATGGCGATCCGCATATCTATGTGCTCTATGCAAAAAATCTTGGCGCTAATATTGGTGGCGTATACAATTCATCAGATGAATTTAATCCCCTCATTATGGAACATTCCAATGCCCATGAAGCATTTGTTATTAGCGCTACACAAAGCCTGAAAGCTTCTTATACCTACGGTATCTTGGCGCATGAATTCGTGCATATGATCCAATTCTCATCCGACCGTAATGATGCCTCATGGATGGGAGAAGGTTTTGCAGAACTGGGCGTATTCCTGAACGGCTACTACTCAGGCGGAGCAGATTGGGGTTATGCTCAAAAGCCAGATCTACAACTAAACGACTGGGCAGATAACACATCCCCAGATTTTGGCATACATTACGGGCAAAGCTTCCTCTACCTTGCATACTATCTCGATCGTTTCGGTGAAGAAGCAACCAAAGCGCTCATCAATAACCCCGAAAACGACCTTACAAGTATAGACAGCACCCTCGCGGCATTGAATATCACGGATCCAGAAACAGGAGAAACGATCACAGCCGACGATGTATTTATAGATTGGGCCATTACACTGAAATTACTTGATGGATCCATAGGAGATGGGCGCTACACCTACCATAATTACCCCGGCGCTCCCCAAATATCGGTTGCAGAAAATGTTGAAAACTGCCCACAAGCCTCATTTGATCGATCTGTCCACCAATATGGCATCGACTACTATAGCATTCAGTGCCCCGGAGAATATACCCTGAACTTCTCAGGAGCGACGCAGGTTGGACTCCTCCCCGCGGATGCCAACTCTGGCGAATACGCCTTTTGGTCGAATAAAGGCGACGAATCAAACATGACCCTAACGCGCTCCTTCGACTTGAGCAATGTGCCCGGTCCCATTACTTTGTCATTCCAAACCTGGTACGACATAGAAGAAGATTGGGACTATCTCTACCTCGAAGTATCCACCGATGGAGAAGTATGGGAAATAGTCAAAACCCCGTCGGGTACAGATTACAACCCATCGGGGGCTTCCTATGGTTGGGGCTACACAGGCGGAACAAATGGCTGGGTAGAAGAATTAGTTGATCTCTCGGCATACGCCGGAGAAGAGATTCAAGTTCGCTTCGAATATATCACCGACGCAGCCATCAATGGCGAAGGGATGCTGATTGACGACATTCGCATCGACGCAATTGATTACGCCTCTGATCTTGAAGCCGATGATGGCGGCTGGGAAGCAGCAGGCTTCGTCCGCGTCGAAAATGTATTGCCGCAAACTTTCAAGTTAGCGCTGGTCTTAAAAGGTGCTGACGAAACTGTGGTAGAAATCATCGAACTCTCCGATGATCAAACTACCGAGATCCCGCTTTCTCTGGAAAGTGGTGAAGAAGCAATTTTGATCGTCACTGGCACAACTCGTTTTACACGAGAATTAGCGAATTATTCAATTGAAATTAAGTAATTAGAGCAAATCCCTCCCCCGCTTGCGGGGGAGGCTAGGTGGGGGCTTTTTTGTCCCCCCCCCTCTAACTCCCCCCGTACACGGGGGGAGAACCCCTAAGGAGAACTCTATGTCTGGAGCACCAAAAGCCGAAATATTCAAGACCGCCGAACTAGCGGACTATCAAGATAATGCCGTTGTCAGTAGCCAAATTTTACGCGCCGAGACCGGCAATGTAACCCTCTTTGCCTTCGACGCAGGTCAGGAACTAAGCGAGCATTCCACCCCCTTCGATGCCCTCCTGCAAATATTGGACGGGGAAGCAGAAATCATCATCTCAGGCAAATCTTATAATATGCAGGCTGGTGAAACCATCATCCTGCCTGCTGATGAGCCGCATGCAGTAAAAGCAACAGCACAATTCAAAATGTTGTTAACGATGATCCGAGAGTAAGAATTTCTAAAAAACCTTGCGAGGGTTTTCAGCCCTCGCAAGGCTAAATGATAAGGTTTTTTTGTGAAAATACTCTCTGTCAGCGATAAGGTAATCCCTTTTCTTTATAGCCCCGAAATACTTGAGAAAATCCACGATGTAGATTTGGTGATCGCTTGTGGCGATTTGCCCTACTACTATCAGGAATATATTATTAAGAAGCTGCGTGTTCCGCTTTTTTTTGTGCGCGGGAATCACGACCCTGTCGTTGAATATGATGCAAACGGAGAGCGCAAAGCCCCACGCGGAGGGAAAGATTTACATCGGCGCGTTGTCTATCAGGATGAGCTGATCCTTGCTGGCGTAGAGGGCTGTAATCGCTATAATCGTCAGGGAAATTTTCAATATACAACCGCAGAAATGTGGATGAACGTTTTTCGGCTGGTGCCAGAATTATTGATCAACCGCCTGCTTTATGGGCGCGCGCTGGATATCTTTGTTACCCACGCAGCCCCTTTGGGCATCCACGATAAACCGGACTGGACTCATCGAGGCATTAAAGCCTTCAATTGGCTTATTCGCGTTTTTAAGCCGAAGTATCATTTTCATGGGCATAATCATGTCTATAAGCTAGATACGATCACTGAAACGCAAGTGGGGGAAACGCTGGTGATCAATACCTATGGGTATAAAGTCAAGGATTTGGAACTTTAGAAAACAGAAAAACTCTTTATTTGTAGGTCGTAAATTCAATCGAATTTATCACAGCTCTGCCCTTCCATATCTCAACAAGGTAGTCTCCTTACCGAGTATATCTACCTCACGGGAGAAAGGGCCTTCCTCGAACAAATCATCAGGTAACATGCCCCTGCTAACGAGTATTTTTTCCGGCATCCAAAACACAAGGATACCCAAATAAGCAGTATTTGCATCATCTTCAATGATGGTTACGCCACAAATATCGACTGTCGCAGGAGAACCATCATCGGAATAGTTGATGCCACAAACTTCAAGGTCTTCAACCTTTACAGACTGTGAAAGGTGCGGCCTTGGCTCTATCTCACCAGTAAGAGATGGCCGTAGCGTTACGTAAAGTAGAGCTATGTAGAGAAGTGCAGTAACTGCAATAAGAAAACCTGAAACGAGTTCTAGCTTCCTTCGATTTTCCATTTCCCCTCCTTACCTACAGATCAAAACAGGTTTTCGTGTATCACGTAAGACCTCGTCCAGGCTGCTGCCGAGGATTGCCTCGGTGACCGGTTTGCGGCTATAGCCCCCCATCAAAATCAAATCGATCTCTTCTTCTTTGACAACTTCTAAAATGGATTTCGCAACACTTCCTTCTCTTTTTATGAAGCGTGCAGAGATATTTTGCGTGTCTAGATAAAGTTTTGCGCGATGCGCTTGCCAGGATGGTTTGTTCTTGTTTTCCACGACGCTTAACACTGATAGCGATGTTTTCCAGCGTCCGGCAAAATAGGCCGCCATATAGAGCGATTCGTTTGCTTTGGGGCTGCCATCGTAGGCGACTAAAAAGCGCTCCAGCTTTTCTGTATTTTCGGGAACGGTCAGCACTGGGCGTGGGCAGCGCTGGATCAGGGAGTGGATGCCTGAACCCAAGCGGGAGGTGATTTGGGGTTGGGGAGGATGTGCGAGATGCAAGATAACGAGATCGCTCCAGCGGGCGCGCTTGTTGATCACAGACGAGACCCTGCCATGGTCAAGGGCGAATTCGCCGATGAGTCCGGCTTCCTGGCAGTGAGTTTCGAAACGCTCTGCTATGGCTTTGGTGGATTCACTCTCCAATTCGTCTTTATCTCGAAGGATATGCAAACCCATAAGATGTGATTCTTCACGTTTTCCGATCAGGATAGCTTGTTCGAGCGCTTTCCAACTATCCCATTCTCCGTTGATCGGCACGAGGATATTTGCAAAAAGCCCGCCAATATCGTGCGTTGTGATGTGCTGTTTGCGCCATTCACCCGGGGCAGGCCCTGGCTCCAGAATGGGCGGCAGGATCACGGAACGAATTTTTTCTGCGATTCGCTTTAGGGTTTGCTTGATCGTCTCGCCACGTTGATCGACCAGATCAGTAGCAGCGACATCGGCATTTACGGACCAGCCTAAATCTTCGTGCAGTTTTTCCTGATGCTCTGCGATCCAGACGAAAAGATCGGTTTCTGTGCGTTTTGGGAAGCCGCGCAAAATGCCCCGCTTGCGAATGACTTTGATAACAGGCAAATAAACTTCATGATACCAATGGCAAGCTGCTTCTTTTGGAGGGGCTTCTTCATCTTTATCGGCGTTCATCTGCTGGCGATGATGAGCGATATGTGTCTCAAGGAATTTATAGCGACCGGGCGCGGTGATGCTCAACTCTGCCTGCGGGCAGCTCTCGTCGATTTTGGTATTGGTCAGAAACTCGGCATACTCCGCTTTTAGAATGAAGTCGTTGAAGTCGGTTTCGGGGGTGAGCGGAACTTTGGTGTGAATTTCTGTAACATAGGCTTTGATATCTTTGGCGCCTCGTTCGCGTGCGATGGAAACACGATGATTGCCATCCATGACGAAATAGGCTTCTCCAATTTGATAAACCTGAATGGGCGGCATTTCATCGAGATCGCGAAGGACCGATTTGACGCGCGCCCAACGGCTGGATTGGATATCGCGGCGTGGCAGGAAATTACGATTGAAATCAGCATAACGCCCAACGCTGCCAATAATTGCTTTGAGAGGAATTTCCTGCAAACCATGCACTTCCTCGCCGCTGGCATTAAGACGCTTGCGCGCTTCTTCAAAGGAGAGCAGTGTATTTGACTCTCCCGTTACCCAACTGATGATCTCCTGCAAGGCGGCTTTGCGGCGTGCGCGCCTGAAATCATCGAGGGCAATACGATAGCGGGGGGATTCGGTTTCCATAAATATTAGTATAACGCTAAGCTAAAACCAACGCACTTTGAAACGCTTAAATTCTTCTCTACACTCGCCCCACTCAACTTCTGATCTGTCTACACGCGCCACGCTTGGACCCCTTTTCACCTTGTCTAAAAAAGCATCCAGAGCTTCTCGTGTACCTTCGGCACGTGTTTCGACTTGATCGCGCCCTACATTGCGTACCCAGCCTTTCAGGTCTAAATGGGTGGCTTGTTGGGCAACAAATGCCCGAAAACCCACGCCTTGCACACGTCCATATACGTGGATGTGGAGGCTGGCTTTTTCTTCTTTAACGGTCATTATTCTTTTGGCGGCGTAAAGAGGAAATGGCTTGTCCCAGCGGGGATATGAGAATGATGGCAAAGAGCAATAGATATGGCAACGTTTCACGAAAGGCAACGCCTAGCAAATTTGCTCCCAAAACGGATTCCTGCCAACTGGCGTCGAGATACGTTATTGGTTTGCTAAAGACGCGCATTACGCCTGTTTCGCAGGAAATGCCGTCCGCATAGGTGCGGATCAATTCATCCAATCCGCTTGATCCGAAACTGGAATGCAGATAACGTGTGAAAGATGCTGCTTCGGCATACGATAAAAACGCCTGTGAGGCGTCGCGCGAAAAAGGCTGGCATAGCTCGCTAATGGGGATGAGCATATTCGCATCCACCGCACGTTCGAGCGCGAGCTGATAATCGGGGTTTGGGTAAAGCTCTGCGAGCGAGGCAATGCCTTCGAGCAGCCAGGTGGGCAGGCGATTGTAATTTTCGCCAACATGACGATAGAGCACTATATGCGCCAACTCGTGCGGGATATGTTTTTGCATCAAAATTGTCTGTTGGCTGCCGGGGGCAATCGAAACCAAAACGATGCCAAGCTCTGGGTTGGCATGGCCTGCCACCCAGAGCTCGCCGCCCATAAAAAGGGTGTCTTGCAGCTCGGAGGGTGAGGCGTAAATATAAATATCGAATGCTTCGCTCTTGTCGATAGGGAAAAAGGATTGTATTTTCACCAGCCCGTTTCGGGCAGTATCCAGTGCGGCTTGCCCAAAGGCATCGTCGCCCTCGCTCCAGTGAACACGGATATTATCCTCTTCGCGCATTTGCCAATCGAAGCGATTGTCCTCATAAATAAACGAAGAACTCTCGCTGGTGAAGCTTTCGCCGTTTTTTAGCGTTACCTGAAAAGAATATGAAATTGTCGCGAAGGGGCGTAAAAGATTTGTGCTGGTATCGTAGGCATAGTAATAACGCCCGGCCTCTTCTGCCAGCGAGATCACACGTGTATTTTCCTCGTTCAGATCACGAAAGAGAAGCAAAACTTCCTGTATGGGACTGGGAGCACTGACCTCTGCCGAAAAGCGGATTTCCTCCCCAAATTCGTAATCAGCTTGAATATTGGTCACATCGATACCGCTCTGCGCCTGGGCTTGCCATGTGGAGCCGAGCAGCAGCCCGGCCCCAAGTATGATCGCTATGAACGTGCGCGCTATCTTTCCCACCAGAGAGTTCTCCTTTATAGAAAAAAAGTTATGTCACTACGCGGAAGTCTCCCTCTCAGAATGGGAGATTGCCTTGCCTTGCTCAGAATGACAGCTGATCAGTCATCCAGAATTTCATCAGCATCGTAATTGAGAAAGTTGAAATCCTGTGCATCCTCGACAAAATCAAGGTTGGCGAGGGCTTCTTCGAGATATTCAATTTCGGCTTCTTCATCATCTTCGTATCGATCAAGAAGGCTGAGGAAATATTCGCGCACATCCTCGCCGCCGATCTGCGAAAGTGACCAGATCAATGCCCGAAAGACATCCTCGTCGTGCTCTTCTTCGAGCAACTTTAGCATGATCGGGCGCGCCGAGGGTAACTCTAGTTCTCCGGCTGCCTTCGTCGCTGCGAGACGGACGATCTCGTTTTCGTGCAATAAAGCGTGCAATATTTCATCGCGCCAGCTCTCATCGCAGGAGCGCCCCATGGCGAAGACTGCGCAGGCTTTCCATAGGGCTGTCTCGCGCTGCCAGGCTTCTTTGATCAATGCTGTCGCTTCAGCGCGAGATGAGTAGCCGAACGATTCAAGCGCACGCTGACGTAACTCGATCTTCTCGTTGCTGCTGGCGGTGATCTTTATTAAAACTTCTTCGATCTTTTGCAGGCTTTCTTTTGAAATCTCATCCAACTCGCCGCGCAGGACAAATGCGCCCAAGGCGGTGAGTGCTTCAGCACGTGGCTCGGTCTCCGCATCGTTTTTGGCGATCTCCAACAAAGTAGGGATTAAGTCCTCGCCTTGATATTCGATCAATAAGCGGATCGCCGAAGAGCGCACGATAGGATCGTTATCCTCCAGCAAGTCGCGCGCCAAAACATCGAAGCAGAGCAGGGTATCGGTTGCCAATTCCCTTTTTAGCTTACTCACAAATTCTTGGCGGCGTGCCAGGCTGATATTTTCCCAATTCTCTTTGAGTGCATCCAGTTGATGCGGGACAATATCTGAGAAGAGGAAAAAGATCTCATGTACGAGTTCTTGGTTTTCGTCGAGCAGTATTTTTACTGCATCTTCAAAGGTGGGGTCTGTTAGAGTCATTTTTAAGGGAAGCTAATATTTACCGGATTAACAAAATCCATAATGTTGATGTAGAACATCAACCCAAGCAGGAGCATCATCCCTGCCCAGTGAACGATGCCTTCAAAACGCGCCGGAACGCGCTTACGGAAGAAGAGTTCGGGGAGCAGGAAGAAAATTCTGCCGCCATCCAATGCGGGGAAAGGAAGTAGATTGAAAACGCCCAACGTGATGGTGAGATTGGCGATCATGCTCAAAGTGAAAAAGGTTGGCGAGCTTTCTTCTGCTGCGGGTGTTGGCGTAGTTGTGATGGTTGTTTCACTTTCGACGCGGCTTTCCATATCTGCACTGATCGTTTGTTGGAAGATATTGAAGATGCCTCTAAAGCCAATAAAACGCCCTTCTTCAGGGCTGAGATTGCCGAAGAGCATTCTGCCGGGCAAGAGGAGCAGTTCGCGCGCGTGCAGGTAGGTCATCTGGGCGCTGTGGAAAATTGTCTCACTGAAAGACGGCGTTTCGTTATAGGCAAAACCAGGCAGGAAGCCAAAGGCGCCTTCCTGGGCGGTACGATTGCTAAGGGGCATGGCGCTGGTTTCGATCTCTTCGCCATCGCGCAGGAGGGTGATGCTCACTGTTTGGTCGAGATTCTCTTTTGTGAGCGCACGCATTTGGATATCGCTGGTGATGAGTTCGCCGTTCATCTTCAGGAGGATATCATTTGCGAGGAAGCCAGCTTCTTCGGCGGGCGATCCGGGCGTTACCTCGTAAACCTGAACGCGTTCCAGATTCGGAATGCCCGTTTGCGAAAAGATCATACTGTAAACCAGCACGCCTAAAACCAAATTCATGGCGGCGCCTGCCAGCAAAACGGCGAGCCGCGCCCAAGGGGAGGCGGCACTTAATCCGCCTGGTTCTGGTTCGCCTCCATCTATATTATCTTCACCTTTGAAGCGATTGAAGCCACCAAAGGGCAGCCAGTTAAGGGTGAATTCTGTACCCTGCCATGTGAAAAGGGTCAGCATTTTTGGCGGCATACCGATGCCGAATTCTTCGATCTCTATTTTGAAAAGACGTCCAACGATAAAGTGTCCCAGTTCATGAACAAGGATGACCACGCCAAAGACGGCGACAAAAACGATTCCTGCAATTAGGTTAGCGCTCATAAAATTCTCTCTCAGAAGGCAGTGAAAAACTGCCTTCTCTATATTTATACAACAAAATTCATTCCCGCGATTATATCTTGTTTCAATAAATATTTTGTTAGACTAAAAAAAGTCTCAAAGAATTTTCTAGTCTGTTGAATAGCTTATTCCACCCAGTGTGCGGCACCGCCCACCGTGGCAGTGAGAACATCTGAAACGCCTTCAAGCTCTTTGAGCATTTTTGAAACTTCTGCCATTTTTTCCCGATAGGTGATGACGTGGACATTTGGCCCCGCGTCGATCGTGTAAAAGACAGGGATGCCTGCCGCACGCCAATTGCGCACCGAATCCATTACGCGGAGAGTGGCTGGCTTCCAATAAAATAACGCGGGATTCGACGTCATCATCACGGCGTGCATCAGGTCTGAATCAGCTTCCGCTATGGAGGCAAAAGCCTCGAAATCGCGCTCAAGGATGGCGTTGCGGCAAATTTCAATCCGTCGCGCGGCATCTGCTACGCGCGCGGCTTGAAGCGGGCTTGTATCCGCGAGGGGATGCCCCTGTGTGGAGCCGGTTTCTTTATGCCCTGTGCTGACGACAGCGACGCAATCGGCTAGATCCCAATGCTCGGCGGGGGCAATGGAGAAGGCGTAGGAGCTTTTATCATCTTCGCCCATTTGCCATTCTACAAATCCGCCTGGCACCGAACGGGATGCTGAACCCGATCCATGCCGCGCTAAAACGGAGAGCGCTGCTTCATCAAGATCAAGTCCGGCGGCTTTGGAGGCTGCCAATGCCAGCGCCGCAAACGCCGCTGCGGAGGAAGCGATCCCTGCGCCTGTGGGGAAATTATTTTCGCTGACCACTTCGGCTTTTAATTGAATTCCCGACGCAGCACGGACTTCGTCGAGAATTTGGCTGACGCGCGCCAAGCCCGCGCCATCTTCTTCCTTCTCGTTAAGAATAAGTATGTCTTCGCTCAAATCCTCACGAAAGATGACCTGAGTCTTGGTCGCAAGACCCTCCAGATTCATCGAAAATGAGCCGTTCACGGGGAGACGCAAATCTTGATTGAGATTCCCCCAGTATTTGATAAATGCGATATTTGGATGTGCTATGGCAGTAGATTTCATGAGGCTAGTTTACCATTGCTTGCTGGTCGGGGTATACTTTTCTCCATGTTTAGCGCAGCCGTTATTCTCAAAAATACCTTTGGGTACGACGAATTTCGTCCCTACCAGCGGGAAACCATCGAAAACATCCTTGCAGGAAAAGACACCCTCGCCATCATGCCCACCGGCGGCGGGAAGTCGCTTTGCTACCAAATCCCTGCGCTCATGCTTGATGGGTTGACGCTCGTCGTTTCGCCGCTTATCGCGCTCATGAAAGATCAAGTCGAGCAGATGCGTGCGAGCGGCGTGCCTGCTGTAATGCTCAATAGCTCGCTCCCCGCGCATGAATATCAAAAAAATATGGATGCGGTGCAGGATGGTTCTGCCAAACTGCTTTATCTCGCCCCCGAAACCTTACTGACCCCGCGCATCTTCTCGCTTCTCTCCCAGACCGAACTTGCTCTGTTGACAATAGACGAAGCGCACTGTATTTCAGAATGGGGGCACGACTTCCGTCCCGAATATCGGCAGATCGCGGATATTCGGCAACGCTTCCCTAATACGACCTGCTTGGCCCTGACCGCCACCGCTACCCAGCGTGTACGCGCTGACATCAAGAAAAGCCTGAATTTTGAAGATTCGAACGAATTCATTGCCAGCTTCGACAGAGATAATCTCTTCATCGAAGTTGCCCAAAAACGGGATGGGCTAGGACAAACCCTCGAATTTCTGCAAAAGAGAAAAGACGAATCGGGCATCATCTACTGCTTTTCGCGCCGCCAAGTGGATGAGTTATCTGCCTATCTCGATCTAAAAGGTTTCTCCGTGCGCCCCTATCACGCCGGCCTTAACGATGCCGACCGCAAAGCCAATCAAGAAGCCTTCATCCGCGATGATGTCCAGATCATCGTGGCGACCATCGCCTTTGGGATGGGCATCAACAAGCCCAATGTCCGCTTTGTGATCCATTATGACCTGCCCAAAAGTATCGAGAGCTATTATCAGGAGATCGGGCGCGCGGGACGAGATGGTTTGCCAGCTCATTGTCTTTTACTTTATAGCTATTCAGATGCGGGGAAGATCCGTTACTTTATCCGCGAGAAAGAGGGGCAGGAGCGAATTGTCGCCACCCAGCATTTAGACGCCATTGTACGTTACGCTGAAGATGAGATCAATTGCAGGCGTAGCCCACTCCTGGCCTATTTTGGCGAAAAGTACAAAACCGAGAATTGCAAAACTTGCGATAATTGCACAGCAGAAGCCAGCCAGCTTGCAGACATCACCATCCCTGCCCAGAAATTTCTTTCCTGCGTCAAGCGGACGGGCGAGCGTTTCGGTGCCGGACATGTCGTGGATGTTTTGCGCGGTTCGAAGAATAAAAAAGTTTTGCAATATGAGCATGAGAAACTCTCCACCTACGGCATTGGGGATGAGCTAACCCAAAAACAATGGATGCACCTCTCCCGCCAACTTGTACAGATGGGATATTTAGACCAGGATGGCGAATACCGCGTTTTGAGTCTTACCGAGCAGGCCATGGATGCGCTGCGTGAGCGTAAAACGATCATGGGCAAACTGAAAGAAGCCGAAAGAGTGTCTCGTCGCCAAGCGCAGGAAGATATTTCTGACTACGATAAAGATCTCTTCGCCCTGCTGCGCCAGAAGCGCAAAGCCCTCGCCGATGAAGCAGGTGTGCCGCCCTATGTCATCTTTTCGGACAAGACGCTGGTGGAGATGAGCGCCTATTATCCCCAATCTTTAGAGAGTGTGTTGAAAATGAGTGGTGTCGGGCAGGCAAAATTGCGCCGCTTTGGTCAGCTCTTTTTGGACGATATTCAAGCCTATTGCCGGGAAAATGGCATTTTGGAAAAAGAGAAGAGAAATTATCGTGAAAAGAACGATAAGAACAGGCGTTATATGATCGTAGGCGAAATGTACAATGCCGGGGATAGTATCGAAAGCCTCTCGAAACGGTATCAGGTTCAAACAAGCACGATCCTGAATCATTTGGCGAGATTCGCTTCAGCCGGGCATTCGCTAAGAAAGGGGCAAGACTTGCAGGCGCAGACATCCCTGTCCCCCCAACTACAAGAAAAAGCCCTGGCGGCCTTTTCCAAAAAAGGCACTGACTTTTTAAGCCCTGTTTTTGAAGAATTGAACGGAACGATCAGTTACGATGACCTGAAAATTATGCGTTTGATTGCGTTAAGCCAAGCGGGTAGTGGGCTTTCAGCTTAGAGTTAAAAATAAGCGAGATGTGCATTGCATCTGTTTTTGATGCGTTGCACATTGGCTTTTAAAGAGGCAGTGTTGCCTTTGAAAACCTGACATGCAACGCACTTTTAAAGTGCAATGCATATCTGATTGTCTCCGGAAAATTATTTTAGAATAGATACTAATAGATACTCGCAATTTCCGAATTCTCATGTGACCTAAAAGGATGTGCCTTCTGCTATAGGCACATCCTTTTTGCAGTGTAGATGTCTCAAACACTTAACTGCCACTCAGCAAGAATAGGTATAATCACCTGACTTATATCAAACGAGGAACTATGGCAAAAGACCGTTTTGGAAGAAATATTCACTACCTGCGCATCAGCCTGACCGACCATTGCAATTTACGCTGCGTCTACTGTATGCCTGAAGATATGACTTTTCGTCCTAACCCCGAATTAATGCAGGAAGAAGAGATCATCACCCTTACACATCTCTTTGCAACGCTAGGATTTGACAAGATCCGCTTGACGGGAGGCGAACCGACCATCCGTAAAAATGTTGTGGAGATCGTGCGCGGAATTGCATCTACAGAGGGGATCCGCTCCGTATCGATGACGACGAATGGCTTGCTCCTGTCCAAGTTGGCGGAACCTCTGGCCCAGGCTGGACTCGAACGAGTCAATATTAGTATTGATACACTTGACCCCGAAAAGTTTAAACGCCTGACACGCTGGGGCAAAGTGGACGAGGTTTGGGATGGGATCCTGGCGGCTGAAGCAGCCGGGCTGACTCCTGTGAAGTTGAATGCCGTTATCGTAACAGGCTATAACGAGAGTGATGCCGTGCCGCTAGCCGGGTTAACGGCGAAATACCCTTGGCAAGTCCGCTTTATCGAGATGATGCCTTTCGCCGGGGCGACAGAATTCCAGTTAACGCAAATGGTGACTGCTGCTCAGGTGCAGAAGCAAATTGAAGCGGAGTTCGGTCCGCTGGAGGTTGTCAATAACGGAAAACTGGATGGGGAGGCACGTCTCTTCCGTTTGCCGAATGGCATCGGAGATATCGGATTTATTTCTTCAGTTACCGTGCCTTTCTGCGCATCTTGCACACGGGCGCGGCTGACTGCCGATGGCATCCTGCGGATGTGTTTGCTGCGTGAAAAAGAGATCGACTTACTCACCCCATTGCGCGCGGGTGCCACGCTCGAAGAATTACGCGATCTGATCCTGGCTACAGTTTGGGATAAACCCTGGGGGCATGGTTTGAGTGAAGGGACGATCCCGCTTAACCGTGTGATGAGTGAAATTGGGGGGTAGTATGGCGCATCTTGGCAAGAAATATAAAGCAGTCGTTTTTGATCTGGATGGCACGCTGCGTCATTCAATTCCGCTTGGGGGCGATGTTTTTACCGAAAAAGTGATCGAGCTTGGTCTTCCCGTCAGCGAAGAAACGCATCTTGAAACGGGACGTTGGGAACATTATTATTGGGCGCGCTCGCCAGAATTGATGCGTGACTCCGTTAAATTTGATGTAGATGAAGCTGCCTTTTGGGGCAATTACGCGAAGCTGCGCCTAGGAAAACTTGGTGCAAATCCAGCTGAAGTTGAAGCATTGGCGCCGCAAGTACGGCAATATATGAACGATGAGTATCGTCCTAAAGATTGGGTGCCGCCAGAATTACATCAGATCTTGCCGAGCTTGCGTTCATCAGGATTTAAGTTGGCGGTGCTTTCCAATCGTCGCAGTCCATTTTTAGATATTATGCAAGAACTCGCGCTGGAGGGTTATTTTGATCTGATTATGGCAGCCGGGGAAGTAGGGAACTGGAAACCTGACCCGAAAGTTTTTGAGCCCATGCTTTCTCGTCTCGATCTTGCTCCTGCTGAGGTAATGTATATTGGGGATAATTATTATGCCGACGTGGTCGGCTCACGCAATGCTGGCATTAAGCCTGTTTTGTACGACCCTAGGGGTATTTTCCCTGATGCCGACTGTACGCGAATAACCTCTTTTGAAGAGCTACCGGGGCTTTTGTAGGATCAAAATAGGGGTGGGTCTCAGACCCACCCCTACTACTTTTTGCTCGTTCCCCCTATTTTATCTTTTCAAAATGGGGAGATGCCCGACAGGGCAGGGGAGGCGTTATGGGGAAATTACTTCTTGTAAATCTCTTCTTTGAATAATATACCCAAACGTGCGATCCCCTCGCGGATGGCTTCAGGCGTGGAATAAGAGAAGTTAATGCGCATGGTGTTTTCTCCTCCGCCAGTGGGGTGAAAAACTGCGCCAGGTACATAGGCAACGTTTTTCTTCACAGCTTTTTCAAACAGCTCAGTGGCATCTAACCCTTCGGGGAGAGTTACAAAGAGGAACATCCCGCCAGCGGGATGAGTTCGTTGCACCTCAGTGGGGAAGAATTCATCCATTGCCTCGAGCATAGCATCACGGCGTTCTTTATAGGTTGCGCGGATGACTTTTACATGCTCGTCTAGAAAATCGTTTTTGCTAACTTCGTAAACCGCCATCTGATTAAAGCTGGATGTATGCAGATCTGCGCCTTGTTTGGCTTGTACCAATCTGCGCATGACGCTCTCTGCGCCAATTGCCCAGGCAACACGAATGCCGGGGGCGAGTAGTTTTGAGAAGGTGCTCAGGTAGATCACGTTCCCATCGTAGAAGCTGCCATTTTGCCCACGAAACTCACTATCAACAACAGCAACCGGCGGGATATGTTCACCCTCGAAGCGGATCTGCCCATAGGGATCATCTTCAATGATCGGGACGCCATAATGATCTGCCAACTCGACCAACTCCTGGCGACGTTTGAGACTTAACGTCACGCCGCTGGGATTTTGGAAGTTGGGCAGCACATAGATGAATTTTGCGCCTTTGCGCAGGGCGGATTCCAGCTTGGAAGTAATCATGCCCTCATCATCCATGGGGACAGGGATGTAGCTTGCCCCATAAGCGTTCCACGCCTGAATTGCGCCAAGATAAGTGGGGTTTTCAATGATGACACGATCACCGCGATTGATGAAGAGTCGCCCAATTAGATCGAGGGCTTGTTGCGAGCCGGAGGTGATCGATATATTGGCGGCGCTTACCTTTAAGCCATAGCGTGCCGAGCGTTTTGCGATTAATTCGCGCAGCGGCAAGTAGCCTTCGGTCGTGCCATATTGCAAGGCTTGTTCAGGATGTTCCGCAAGAACACGGCTGGCTGCTTCTTGAAATTCTTTTACGGGAAAAACCTTCGGTGCAGGTAATCCCCCTGCAAAGGAGATCACTTCTGGCTTTTGCGTTAGTTTCAGAATCTCACGGATAAATGAGCCTTTCATCCCCTTCATGCGGTGGGCATAGCGATATTCCCAGGGTGTTTCCATTAACGCTCCTTCTAATTGAAAAATCAGGATAAAAAAACCTGATAGGTTCATAGAGACCTATCAGGTTTTGTTTCGTTTATATTCGCCTAAAGCGCATAAAATACATGATCGTATTCATAGTTGCATTATAACAGCGAGGGGATGAATTTCTGTCACCTTTTGAAGCGGAAGAAAATCAGAAGCGGACAGGGCTATTTTATAGCGGGAGCAAGCCAAAAGCCACGTGCGCTTTGCCCTCTTCTCTTCCTGTTCGTGAATACTGCCATCTGGCATAGTAACGTTTTTTAAATTGGCATCATAAAGGATCGCGTTGCATAGATCGGCGCCTTCGAGGTTTGCTTTTATAAAATTTACTTCACTCTCCAAAAGACGCGCGTATACTCTGGCAAAATTTGCCAATTTTTCTCGACGACTTTTTGACCCATTTCTGCGCCAAAGAAAAAAGTGGATAGTTCTTCTGCTTCGCTGAGGGATGC